>NZ_DATLXO010000125.1:0-25222 GCF_035575815.1 Iamia sp. | reverse complement strand
ATCTTCGTCGCGGGGTCCCTGGCCTGGGGTGCGGTCGCCGACGGGTTCCGGCCGGATCGCTTCGACCTCCTCGGAGCCGGCATGTGCCTCGCCGGGGTCGCGGTGATCATGTACGCCCCCCGACCCCTCTGATCACGGTGCCAGGCGGAGGGACTTGACCTTCGAGTCGGATCGAAGCCGTAGCGTCGCGGTCGTGGACCCGACCTACCGGATCGCCGAGGTCGCCGCGCGCAGCGGGTTCCCCCCCAGCACGCTCCGCTACTACGAGCAGATCGGCGTGCTGCCGGAGCCGGACCGCACGCCCGGTGGCTACCGCGCCTACGACGAGCACGCGCTGGAGCGCCTGGCGTTCATCGCTCGGGCCAAGCAGCTCGGCTGCACCCTCCCCGAGATCACCGACCTCGTCGGGCTGTGGGACGACCGCAGCTGCGCCCCCGTCCAGGAACGCCTCCGCCACCTGGCGGCCACCAAGATCGGCGATGCTCAGCGGAGGGTCGCCGAGCTCACCGCCTTCATCGCCCAGCTGCAGCGGGCATCGGTCACCCTCGGGGCGCACACCCCCGACGGTCCGTGCGACGAGGGCTGTGGCTGTGCGACCGTCGCCCCTGACGCGCCCGATCCCGTCGACTCCACGACGGCCGCCGCCGATCGCGACCCGGGCATCGCCTGCACCCTCGGTGCGACCGACATGGACGGACGGATCGACGAGTGGCAGCGGCTCCTCACCTTCGTCACCGCCCGCGACCCCTTGCCCGACGGCGGCCTCCGCCTCACCCTCGCCCCCGATGCACCGGTCGGTGAGACGGCGGCCCTGGCTGCAGCCGAGCAGCAGTGCTGTGCGTTCTTCGGGTTCGCGCTCACCGTCGACGACCGGGGCACCGCCCTCGAGGTCCACGCCCCCGCCGCCGCCGATGCGGTGGCTGCGCTCTTCGGGATCCCGTCATGATCGACACGAACGGCCCCGGTCAGCGCCCGGGCGGCGACCTCGTCGTAGCCTCCCACCATGAGCGACATCGACGAGCCGGACTGGCTGACCCGCCTGCGCCCCGCGGCGAAACAACGGCCTCGAACCCAGTTCGTGAGGATCCGCTGGCACGACCTCCAGGACCTGCTGCGCGAGCGTGACGCCCTGTGGCACGCGGTGTCCGAGGACACCCGGAACGCCATGATCGCAGCCCGTCGGGAGTACGGACGCAAGTGGTGCGAGACTAGCCGTGACCAGCACTTTCGTGCTGGTCACGTGGTGTCGGAGGACCGAACGAACCACTACCTACACGGAGCCTGCGCAGGTCATCGGCGTTGACGCTGTAGCTCGTGGTCTCGATCTCGGCCGCGAGCACGGCGGGCATGGACCCCGACAAGGAGCCCGCTGGCGGGGGGCAACGCAACTGCTGGCGTGGTCCGGGTGTGCGACACCGTTCGTCGGCCGGCCGGGCCGTGGACCCCGGCGGTCCACCCATGTTCGCTCGGGCGCGGGACCTACGCTGGTCCGCGGCGTGAACTAGGCGACGTCGAGGTAGCGGCGCAGTGCTCGGCGGATGATCTCGCTGGTGGAGAGATGCTCGGCCTCGGCGCGAGCGTCCATCGCGCTCTTGAGCTCGGGATCGAGGCGCACCGGCACCACCTCGGCCGGCGCCGAGCCCATCCGTGGACGTCCTCGACGGCGCGACTTCAGCTGCTCGACGTCGTAAGCGACCTGTTCGACCTCCTCGGCGATGGCGTCGAGGTCGTCGCCGGTCAGCTCCCGGCCGGTCGCGGTCGTGTAGGTCTTCGGGGTCGTCATAGGTCGTCCTCCCCGTTCGGGAGCAGGTCGTGGAAGATGCGGCGGAGGGCCATGGCATGGATCACTATCGGGGACCTCCCTGGGAGCTCCAACCAGATGATCTCCAACAGGTTGCCGGCTCCGTCAGGACCGATCGCCAGCACTCGGGGTGGGTCAGCATCAGGTTCAAGGTCGACCACGACGATGGCATGACCAACGGCGTGCTCGATGGCTGCGTCGGTGATGCCGTGCTTGCGCGCCGAGCGGTGGATCTCCACACACCATTATCGTAATACAAATGCCGTCGGTCCACAACGGAGCCCTCATCAGGCAGGCGGATCCAGGAGGCCCGTGCGGTGGGCCAGGGCCACCGCCACGGCCCGGTTCCGCACCCGCGCAGCTTCTGGTAGATCCTGGCCGCGTAGTGCATCACCGTCTTGGGGCTGATGTAGAGCTCCTCGACCACGTCACAGTTCGAGTCCGCGGGCGAGCGCGGCCAGGACTTCCAGCTCCCGGCGGATGAGTCCAGGACTCCGAAGCGACGCAGCAGGGTCGCGACCGCCGAAGCGGCAGCGCGGCGCGGCCACCACCGCGACCAACTGCTCGGCGAGCTCCTCGGGGCTCGTGCGTCCTCCAACCCGACGATCGTCGCAGTCGGGCGTTGCTGCTGGGCGTCACCGTGGAGTCCTTCGCCTGCGAACGCAGGTCGCCACCGGTCCTCCCTCGGCGCCGGCGGACCCGGCCGGACGGAGCGGACTCGACCTACTCCAGAAGATCGCTGGTCGCGCACCGAGCTGAAGCCGGGTTGAAGGGACGGATCCGACACGAACCCCCACGGTGGCTCGGAACTGTGACCAGCGGCTTCCGGCTCCCGTGGGGGTTCAACTCGGGTGTCGGAGGGGGGACTTGAACTCCCGGCTGAGATGTCATCACCCGTATCGTCCTGTCCCCGTTGGTGCAGGTCAGAGCCGGTTTCCTTGTCATCACCGTGTCATCAGATGTTGCCCCGTACCGGCCCGTATCGGCCCGTTTTCCAGAGAAGTGCTGACAAATTGATGACAAGCGACGCTCGTCCCGCAAGACTCCTGCCTCCGACACGATGGGCCGTCCTCCGGTCGCCCCTCAGGGCGGACCGCCCTCGTCGGTCAACCCGTCGATGAGTCGACGGACGGCGGCTGCCAACGGCGGGAGGTCGTTGTCGACGGTGGCGGCCACCACGCTGTGGGCCGTGTCGAAGTAGCGATGGGTGAGGTGGTCGCGCATGCGAGCGATGTCCTGCCAGGGGACGTCGACCTCGCGGGCGAGCAGCTCGCCGTCGATGTCCTTGATGGCCTCGCCGATCTCGATCAGTCGGACCCGGACGGCGTCGAACACGAGCTCGTCGTCGATCGTCCCCCGACTCAGGTGCGACGTGATGGCGTTTGTGGCGGCGATGACGTCCTCGAGGCGTTGGCGGTCACTCCTCACAGCGGGATCGCCTCGGCGAGCACCTGGGGCTCGATGCCCGACTTGAGACTCGATGCGGGAACGATGTCGACGGGCCGGCCGAGCAGCCCCGCCAGCTCACGCTCGAGGCCGGCCAGACCCACCAGACCGACGTCCGGCGAAAGATCCACGAGCAGGTCGATGTCACTGTCCTCGGTGTCGTCGCCGCGCGCCACGCTGCCGAACACGCGCAGGTTGGTTGCTCCTCGCCGTTCGGCGGTCGTCGTCAGGGCCCGCCGGTGGCGGCGCAGCCGTCGCCCCATCGGCGTGTCGGGCAACCCACGGCCTGCGTCGGCCTTGCGAACCACGTCGACCCGCAGGTGGTGGCCCGTGGCCTCGACCAGCTTGGAGAGCGTCGCCAGGCCCGGTTCGCGATGACCCCGCTCGTAGGCACTGATGACCGGCTGCGACACGCCGGCCCGGCGGGCCAGCTCCGACTGCGACATCCGCGACAACCGCCGTGCCTCGCGGATCGTGTCACCTGCGCGTCTGGCCATGCCGCAAACCTATAGCGGATCGTCTATCGGCTCAACGCCAGTCTCGACGAGCGGAGCGTCTCTCGCTCTAGTCCCTGCGATGCGCTGAGTCATCGAGGTCTGCGACCAACGCCATGGCGCCCGCTATGAAGCTCGCTACACCCAGCACCTGTGCAAGTCGAGGCTCGCCGAGGGGGCCGACAACGAAGGCCAAGGCCGCGAGGCCGAGCGAAAGCACCGTCAACTTCTGCGGTGCCGTGAGGTCACCGCACTGCCGTGCGACACCCATCGCTCGGAGCCAGATCTCACCCCCCAGGTCGAGTCCAACGGACTGCTCGACCGCGGCTTCCCAGTCGGAGACGCTGAGCTGCTCCCACATAGCCGCCCATGGGGCCTGGTGGCCGCCACCCGAGAACAGCCGTGAGGCGGCCGACTCGGCAAATTCGAGCAACCCCGCCTCTCGGGCGGCCTGGACGACCTTCATCCCAAGGCCGTCGGTGGCGGTGCGACCGGCCTCCGTCCCAACCATCGCGGAGAGACGCCAGCCGATCTCGCTACGGTTCCCCATCTGCTCAGCGAACGGCCTCAGGGCCTCCTTCGCTGCCGCGAAGGGATCGCTGCCCACCCATGCCTGGGGTCCGACCGTGGTGGCGGTGAGGTCCTTCCAGGCATCGCTTGCGCCCAGGCCAACACCGTTGTTGACCGCCCAGGCCTGAAGCGCGTGGCACCCGGGTGCCGTCGCAGTGAAGTCGCCCAACACGTCTGCGGCCCAAGGCCCTGTGTGGCTGTCCGCGATCAACGTGGCGGCCGACTCGGTCACGATCGCCGACATCCCCTGCACACCGACCACGTTGCTGAAGTCGACCCCCAGTTCGGTCACCTTGAACTGGAACATCTTCGACGCCGTGGTCTTGCCGAAGTCCATCGAGTTCAACGCGGCGCACTTCTCGAGCATCTTGTCGATGCCGGAAGCCCTCGCCGCCTCGACGCAGGCCAACCCGGGGACGCTGTCGAAGCCGAACTTCACGCCAGGCGAGATCGGGATCTTCACACCGTTGGCCACCTTGATCACGCTAGGCCCAGCCACGTCGCAGGTGGGGGACCCTCAGCCCCTTTGCCACGCTGCGTACATCGGCCGAGCCGGCGGCGGGCCGGCGGCTCGATCATGACTTGTAAGACTGCGGTCTTCCGGGCCTCCGCTCGGACATTGGTCTGGCCTGCACTTCACATGTCACTGGCGACAGGGGCCCGGTTCTTAGACGGCGCAGCGCTCACATGCTCGATTGCCCGAGCCCTTGCCCGATACCCGGTTCTTCGCCGGGATCTGCTGCCCCGAGGGGCAGGAGTCCTTCTCGTGGTAGACGTCAGGGTCTGATGGGTTGCTGGAGTTGTAGGCCACGGGTGCCTTTCGATGGGTCACGGCGCCGACGGAACTCGGTGCCGGCAGCAAGGGTACTCGAACTCCTGTTCGTGCCGAGTCGCGCATGACGAACCCTCTTCCCGACTACGGCAGCGTGGTCGCCGCTGCGGTAGGCGACTACTGGGACGTACGGCGGAGTCAGGCCGAGCGATCGCAAGCCCAAGCTGGCGTCCTGAACCCGGGTCTGCGCGCCGAGGTCACCGGTGGTCGCCACTTCGACGCGCTGCATGCGCTGCTCGTCCGGGTGTTCATCGACGCCGGCATCCCGGCCCACCTCCTCAGCGTCAGGAAGCGGCCTGTGGCCGGCTACTTCCGACGCAGCAAGAGCTGGGACGTGGTCGTGATGGTGGCCGATCGCGTCGCCGGCATCATCGAGCTGAAGTCGATGGGGCCGAAGGACCCGGGAAAGAACTTCAACAACAGGACCGACGAGGCGCTCGGCCAGGCCGTCGACATCTGGACCGCGGTCGAGCGCGGCATCATCGACACTCCGCTTCGGCCGTGGCTTGGGTACTTCATGCTCCTCGAGGACAACGACGCCTTCACGGTGCCGGTGAAGCCCCAGGGTGCCGTGTGGCCACCCGATCCGACCTTCGATGCCTCGAGCTATGCCGACCGCTACGAGATCTTCTTCGAGCGCATGGTGCGTGAGCGGCTGCTCGACGCAGCCTGCCTGGCCATGGGCGACAAGGTCACCGGGGAGGTCCGGTTCCCGTCGGACACCCTGTCCTTCCAGGCGTTCGCCGCCGCGATCCACGGTCGGTGCTTGCAGTTCATGGCCACGAACCCCGACATCGATTGGGACGCGCCACCCTCAGGGAAGTCGTAGCCCGGGAAGTCCGTAGGCCTCTGCTGCGGCCGCCGTCGCGCGCTCGTGATCACGCGACTCGAATGCCCTGGCGAGTGATCGGGCCGACCGTCGGCTGACCGAACGCGGGTCGGGCACGCGAATGCGGCGGAGGTACTGGGCCTGGAAGCGGTAGGTGCCGCCCCGCATCCGGACGCAGTAGGCGCCGACGAAGAGGTTGGCGATGTCGGAGAGCAGCAGGCCACCCAGAACCTCCGGGTCCCACGCGTCGGAGACCACGTAGTACAGGTTGTGGTGCGGGTAGTAGCCGCCGTCGTCGAGGACGGGGTGGGCAGCGGCCTTCATGTCCGGCAGCACCAGCTTCGGACGGCCGGTCAGGCCCTCGTGGACCCGGTCGATGGTGCGGTACCAGGTTGCCGGCCGCTGGCGGGCGATGTGGCGGCCCTCAAGTCGCGTCCGGTGGGCGTTCAGGTACGCGGCCATGCGGGGGTAGCGGTCGAGGTCCACCAGGCCTTGGTCGTCCCACGGGTTGACCAGGTAGGTCCCGGACCAGTCGACCGCGCCGCCGGTCGTGTCCGGCGCTTGGAGCAGCGGGAGAAGCCGGTCGGCCTCGACCAGGTGGGGATCGCGGGTGATGAACACCTCGTCGCAACCGGTGGCCACCCCGATGCCGACCCGGGTTCCGGTCCGAGCGTCCTCCAAGGGCGGGAACCGCTTCTCGAGATCCGCGATGAGCGCCAGCTGCGAGGGCGATCCGGCGGGCCAGAGGTCGCGCCCGGAGAACCATCCGTCGACGCGGGTGGCCTCGTAGCCGTCGGTCGACTGGTTCCGTCGGCGTCCTCGGCGGACCCAGGTCGAGAGACGCTCGGCGTCGGGGGCACCGAAGGTGCCGTTGGCCTCGACGACTGCCGCGCGCTTCTGCTCTTGGTTGCGAAGGACGACGACGGCCGGATAGGCGGACACCTCGTCCTCGAAGGCGTCCACATCGTGCATGGCGATGACCGCGTCGACCGCGAAGCGGTCGGTGATGACCTCGCGGAGATCGGCGCCGTACTGGTTGCGCATCCACCGATCGGCGCAGATGAACGAGAGCGCCCCGCCCGGCTTGAGCATCTCCAGGCCGCGCTCGATGAACCCGACGTAGATGTCGGCCCGGCCTCGCATGGTCGGGCACGTGCGGCGGTAGGCGTCCATGATCGGCCGGGGGACGTTCTCCAGCCGGATGTACGGGGGGTTGCCGACGACGTAGTCGGCGCTGGCCAGATCGTGAGGGTGGAGGAGGAAGTCACCGCTGGAGACCCACTCGGCCGCGAGGGTCTCGGCTTGATCCTCGGCCAGGCCCCCGGCGCTCAGCTGGTGGGCGACGGTCTTGCGGGCCCGTTCGGCGTTGGCGTCGAGGAGATCGAAGGCCCGGATCGCCGGCCCGAGCGTGCGAAGGTCACGGCCGTGGGCGGCGGCCGACTCGATGAGCCGCTCGACGATCGGACCGAGGAAGGCCCCCGTCCCGCACGAGGGTTCGATCAGGACCTCGGTCCCGAGGTCACGATCCGCGGTGTAGCCGACGAGGTCGAGGATGAGGTCGACGATCCAGCGTCGGGTGAAGATCTCGCCGTAGTCCGCTCCCGGATCGGGAGCGATCTCAGCGAGGGACACGGGGTCCCCGAGGAGGGTGAGCTGTCGGGCCCAGGTCATGACGGCCGCCTGACTCGAACATGCGTTCGATGATAGGGCGTCTCACGGCGAGCGGTCCACCTTCCTCACGGCCACGACCGTACCGGCGCCAGCAAGGTCGGTCGGCGATGCCGCGAGTCGGAGCAAGACGCCGCAGATGCTGTGGATGCTGGGGCGGCTCGTCGGTCCGATCGCTGCCCGAGGACCTGGCTTCACCCCGTAGGAGATCACCGCCACCCCGAATGATGAGGTGGAGCCGACGACTCGACGGTACCCGGACGGTGTGACACCGAACGGGACGGAGCGATCCCGCAGATCGGCTCCGACTCTCACCGCACAAGGGCACGTTCGTCACGTCCACGAACCCGTCCACTTGGGCGTCCGCGACCGAGGGTCCGCTCGACGTGCGCCGCTGCGCGCCGGGGCGCGTGGTGGGTGTGGAAGTAGTCGTCTTGGCCCGCAACGTCGCCGACGCCGTCACTCCGCCGCCCCAGGGCTCGACCCGACGAGGCCGGCACGCCGTCCTGTCCAGCGAGCAGATCGGCCGGTTCGTTGACTTCGTCGCCGACAGCCCCTACCTGCCGGCGTGGTTGTTCCTCCGCGATCGGCACGCCCGGAGACCGCCACGCCTCGTCGCTGACCTCAGCTAGGAAGTGGCGGGCGACTCGCTGTGCGGCGATCGAAGGGGACTCCCGCTCGATCCAGCGGTGGATCTCCTCGACGTCCCCAAGGGGCCGCTACTCGTCGGAGACCGTGGTCTGCGCCAGGAACTCCTCACGAGTGAGCAACGGAGCCGGCCGCTTCGCATCGAGCCCGCGAATCGATTCCTCGAGGTACCTGCGGAGCTCGGGATCCGCGAGATCCCGCTGCGCCTGGGCCCAGGATCGATCGCGCGCCCGCTGGTGCTCCAACTGTTCTGCGCTGAGATCCTCTTGACGCAGCGCCACGGCCTCAAGGTACCGGGGCGCTCCACTGACAGGGCTGAGCGGCGACACGGTCAGCGCGCGGTCTCGGTCAGCCCGGCCTCGTCGAGGCCTCGGTCGGCGCCGAAGCTTGCTCGCCGCTGCAGTCGCTGCCAGGATCCTTGGAGTGGGTTCGTCAGCCAAGACCGAAGGCGACGCCGAAGCCTGGGTGCGCCGGCTGGCCACGCCATGGGGACGCCTCCAATCGTCACTGCTGAGACGCCGGCTGGTCTCATGGATCGGAACGGGTTCCGTGCGCAGCGTCCTCGACGTTGGTTGTGGCCTCGGGGACATGACCGCCGCGCTCGCAGCGAAGACCGACAAGGTGACCTGTGTCGATCGATCGCACGCGATGCTCGACGAAGCGCAGGCGCGGTTGTCTGCGTCGAAGGTGCCCGCCCGGTTCGTGCACAGAGACCTCGACACCGGGCTCCGCGACCTCGGCACGCACGACCTCGTCATCGGTCACAACGTCATCGACTACACCGCTGATCCCCGACGTTCGATCCGCGAACTGGCCGCATGTGTCGGCCCGGGAGGCTCGCTCTCGCTGTCGTTCGGGAACGCCGCCTCCGTCGCCCTTCGCCACGTCGTGATGACCCACGACCTCACAGAAGGACTCCGGCTGGTGCGCCTTCCCGCCATCGGGCGGCTCCCGGGACCATGCGGCGAGTCCATGCGACTTCGTCGCGTCGTCGTCGAAGAGTGGCTCCAGGATGCGGGGATCACAGTCAGCCGCCGGGCAGGCGTGCGAGTCCTGAACGACCTCCTCCCCAACGAGCTGAAGACCGACCACAACTGGGCAGCCATCGAAGACCTCGAGCTCGAGCTCGGCGAACGCCCCGAGCTGATCGACATCGGAGCGATCGTGCACGTCCTCGGGAGCCGGGACTGATCCAACCGTCGGGCGCGCCGGTGTCGGAGGCAGGACTACCGACGAGATACCCGTCCAGAGCCGCGAGGTCTCCCCTCCATCACAGCCGGCGTGTCATCTCGTCATCAGGGACGAGCACCGCAGCCTTCTCGGCGAGCGACGGGTAGAAGTCCTCGTCGCCGAACCCCGCCTGCGGAGCGTGGAGCGCCGAGTCCAGGAGGTCGACCCGCGACGCACGGGCCAGCGTGCGGGCATCGATACCGGTGACAGCCTCGGCGACGAGTAGCGCCTCGGCCAGGATCAGGTACCTCACTCGGCCAGGCGGTCGAGGATCTCCTTGTCCCGCTCGGCGAGGGTGTGCAGCAGCGTCATGAACTCCTTGTCCTGGCGGACCCGATCGACCTCGGCCTGAAGTGCGTCGAGGAGCACCTGGTTGACGCTGACCCCCCGGGCACGGGCGACGACCTCAGCGGTGTCGGCCAGGTCTTCCGGTAGTCGGACAGTCGTCGCCTTCCGCGTCATGACGTCATGCAATCAACTGACGTGCGGAACCGGTAGCTCGAACGATCAGATCGTGTCGGAGGGGGGACTTGAACCCCCACGCCCTTTCGGGCACTAGCCCCTCAAGCTAGCGCGTCTGCCAATTCCGCCACTCCGACGTGGCGCCCCGGGCGGGCCCGAGACAGTCGCTCAAAGTACCACGCCACCCCCCCGGAGCCGAATGGAGATGGACGGCACCGACGGGCGACCGGACCTAGGCTCGAACCCGTGGGAGATGCGGTGGTGAGGGAGCATCGCGACACGGATCAGGCTGCGCTCAGGCCCATCTGCTTCGGGACCGGGTACCTGGGCGAGCCGATCGCCTGGCAGCGGGGCGACGCTGAGCCCGGCCGACCGCGGAGTGACCGGGTCAGGTGTTGGTGAGGAGCATCCCGAGGGCCACGGTGGTGAACGACCACACCACGGCGATGACCACGGTGATGCGGTTCAGGTTCTTCTCCATCACCGTCGAGCCCGCCGCCGAGGCCCCCATGCCGCCACCGAACATGTCCGAGAGGCCACCACCCTTGCCGCTGTGGAGCAGCACCAACACGATCAGCATGCCCGATGCCAGCATGTGGAGGGGGGTGACCAGGTACAGCACGGAGGGGCTCCTCGGGATCCGGTGGCTCGTCGGCCGATCGCCAAGACTAGTGGGGAGATCCCGCCCGGCGACCATCATCGACGGCTGAGGTGACGTCGACGACCTCGGCGAAGTGGCACGCCACCGGGTGGCCCTGGCCCCGGTCGACAAGCTGGGGCTCGTCGGTGGCGCAGATGTCCTGGGCCTTCGGGCAGCGGGTGCGGAACCGGCAGCCCGACGGTGGGTTCGTGGGGGTGGGCACGTCGCCCTCGAGGATGGTGCGGCGCCGCCCGCGCTCGACGCGGGGGTCGGCCACGGGGACAGCCGACAGCAGCGCCTGGGTGTAGGGGTGGCCCGGCCGCTCGAAGATCTGGCGGGTCGGGCCCACCTCGACCAGCTTGCCCAGGTACATCACCGCGACGCGGTCGGAGATGTGGCGCACCACCGAGAGGTCGTGGGCGATGAACACGTAGGAGAGCCCGAGGCGCTGCTGGAGGTCGCCGAGCAGGTTGACCACGCCGGCCTGGATCGACACGTCGAGGGCGGACACCGGCTCGTCGAGCACGAGGAGCTCGGGCTCGAGCACCAGTGACCGAGCGATGCCGATCCGCTGGCGCTGCCCCCCGGAGAACTCGTGCGGATAGCGGGATGCGTGCTCGGGCTTGAGGCCGACGGTGAGCATGATCTGCTCGACCCGATCCCGAGATTCCGTTGCGTCCACGAGGCCCTGGACCTTGAGGGGCTCACCGATGACGTCGCGCACCTTCATGCGGGGGTCGAGCGAGGCGTAAGGGTCCTGGAAGACCAGCTGCATGCGCTGGCGCAGCCTGCGCATCGCCTTGGTGCCCTGGGCGAGCACGTCGATGCCGTCGAAGGAGACCTCACCCGAGGTCGGCTCGATGAGCCGCAGCAACATCCGACCGGTGGTGGACTTGCCGCAGCCGGACTCCCCCACCAGGCCCAATGTCTCGCCTCGGCGCAGCTCGAAGCTGACGCCGCTGACGGCCTGGACGTGTCCGACGGTGCGCCGTAGCACCGAGGACCGCACCGGGAACCGCTTCACCAGGTCGCGAGCGACCAGCAACGGGGCCCCGTCGCCGACCGAGGGGCCGGGACCCGGGCTGACGCCCGCCGCCGGCACCGGGGCCGCCGCTCCGGAGGCCGCACCGGCCGGGACTGCACCTGCGGGCGCGGCCGAGAAAGCACCGCCGGTGGTGGGCTCGGGAGCGGTCGAGGTCATGCCGTCGGCCCCTCGACGACCGGTGCGGCGTGCACGAGGTCGATGGCATCGGCGGTGCCCACCGCGGCGGCCCGGGCCTCGAGGTCATCGGCGAAGTGGCAGGCCGCGGTGTGTCCGATGGCGACCCGACGCAACGCCGGCACCTCCTCGGTGCACGCTCCGCCGATGTCGGCCAGGTCGCACCGCGGGTGGAAGGAGCACCCCGGCGGCGGGTGCAGCAGGGAGGGAGGCTGGCCCTCGATGGGCTTGAGCCGCCGGCCCGAGCGGAGATCGACGTCGGAGCCGATGACGACGTCGTCGACGTCGATGCGGGGCAGGGAGGCCATGAGCCCGAGCGTGTAGGGGTGGCGGGCGTCGTAGAAGACCGGATCGGTCGCAGCCGACTCGACCAGGCGCCCGGCGTACATCACCATCACCCGGTCGGCCACACCAGCAACGACACCGAGGTCGTGGGTGATGAGGATCATGGCCGCGCCGGTGCGCTGCTGGACGTCGGCCAGCACCTCGAGCACCTGGGCCTGGACGGTCACATCGAGGGCGGTGGTGGGCTCATCGGCGATGATCAGCTGCGGGTCACAGGCGATGGCCATGGCGATCATGGCTCGCTGGCGCATGCCGCCGGAGAACTCATGGGGGTACATCTCGACCCGCTTGCGCGCCTCGGGGATGCCGACGGCGTCAAGCATCTCGACAGCACGGGCCCGGGCCTGGCGCCGGGTCACGTCGAGGTGCAGGCGGATCATCTCGACGATCTGCTTGCCGACGGTCATCACCGGGTTCAGCGAGGTCATCGCGTCCTGGAAGATCATCGAGATCTCCTGGCCCCGGATCTTGCGCATCTGGGCTTCGCTCGCGGGCACGAGGTCGGTGCCCCGCCACAGGATCTGGCCGGTGGGGATCTGGGCCGCGGGCTTGGGCAGCAGGCCGAGGAGGCTCATCCCCGTGACCGACTTGCCCGAACCGGACTCCCCGACCAGGGCGACGGTCTCGCCCGGGTGGATGTCGAAGCTCACGCCGTCGACGGCCTTCACCACGCCGGCATCGGTGTGGAAGTGCACGCGCAGGTCCTCGACCGTGAGCAGGGGCTCGCCGTCGGTGCCGCGGGGGGCGGGGTCGACCTCAGCCATGGGGGCCCTCATCGCTTCAGCTTGGGATCGAGGGCGTCGCGCAGGCCGTCGCCCACCGCGGTGAAGGCCACGATGGTGAGGGCCAGGAAGGCGGCCGGGAAGAACAAGAGGTGCGGGTCCGAGCGCAGGGCGGATCGGCCGTGGTTGATCATCAGCCCCCACGACGGCGTGGGCTCCAGGGCGCCGACGCCGAGGAACGACAGGGCGGCCTCGGAGAGGATGGCGGTGCCGATGGCCAACGTCGCGTAGACGATCACAGGCTGGATCGCGTTGGGGACCAGGTGGCGGGTGATGATCCGCCAGCTCGAGCACCCGATGGACCTCGCGGCCTCGACGTACTCCTGGTTCTTCTGCTGGATGATGCTGGAGCGGAAGATGCGTGCCGTGCTCATCCAGCCCAGCGAGGCGAGCACCAGCACGATGGTGACCAGGCTGCGGCCGAACACCACCACCAGGGCGATGGCCAGCACGATGTAGGGCAGGGCCAGGGCCACGTCGGTGAAGCGCATGATGAGCGTGTCGGCCCACTTGCCGAAGTACCCGGCCAGCGCACCGAACACAGTGCCGACGGTGGTGGCCAGGAGCACGGCGCTGAAGCCGACGAGCAGGGAGATGCGGGTGCCGTAGACGGTGCGGGCGAAGAGGTCGCGCCCCGTCTTGTCGGTGCCGAACCAGTGATCGGCGCTGGGTTGGAGCCGAGCGGGGCTGGTGCCGATCTCGGGGTCGAGGCGGGCGATGCCCCCGATGGTCGACTCGAGCCGGACCAGCAGCGGGGCGAAGACGGCGATCAGCACCAGGGCGGCGATGATGAAGAGGCCCACCAGGGCCAGGCGGTTGCGCTTGAAGCGCTTCCAGATGTTGCGCCACGAGCTGGCCTCCGGGGCCACCGAGTGGTCGGTGGAGGGGTCCGAGCCGGACTCGACATCGACGACGAGCTCCTCATTGAGTGCGGTCACGGCGTCGCCCCCATCAGTCGTCGTAGCGGATGCGAGGGTCGAGGACGCCGTAGCTCAGGTCGACGATGAGGTTGACCACCAGGTAGGCGATCACCACCACCAGGGTGAGCCCGAGCACGACCGGGGCATCGCGGAACTGGGCGGCCCGGACGATCTGGCTGCCGAGGCCGTTGTAGCTGAACACGGTCTCGGTGAGGACCGCGGAGCCGATCAGGGTGCCGAAGTCGAGCCCGATGAGGGTGACGACGGGGATGAGGGCGTTGCGCAGGCCGTGCTTGAACACGACCGAGCGCTCGGTGAGGCCCTTGGCCCGGGCGGTGCGGACGTAGTCGGTGTTGATGGTCTCGAGCATGGTCGTGCGCGTCATGCGGGCCACCACCGCGATCTGGATGAGGGCCAGGGCCACCGCCGGCGGCACGAGCCGGCGGAAGCTCTCCTCGTCGGCCGGGAAGAAGAAGAAGGCCCAGTTCTCCGGTGTCCTCCCCGTCGGGAAGCGGATCCACTCCGGCCACCCCCTCTGGAACGCGGTGATGCCGAAGACGTAGATGATCAGGTAGCCCGAGACGAACACCGGGATGGCCATGGCGATCGTCGAGAGCAACGTGGTCACCGTGTCGATGACCGAGTAGCGCTTGACCGCCGAGACCATGCCGATGCCGATGCCGAAGAACGCCTCGAGCACCAGGGCCCAGAACGCCAGGCGGATGCTGTTGGGGGCGAACTGCTTGACCTTGTCCCAGACGGGCTGGTCGTCGCGGAGCGAGTCGCCCAGGTCGCCGGTGGCGACGTTGCCCCAGTAGGTCGCGAACTGCTCGGGGATCGACTTGTCGAAGCCGTACTTCTGCTCGATGTTCTGCCGGGTCACCTCGGGGACGTTGCGGCCGGTGCCCCCTGAGAGGATCGTGACCGGGTCACCGGGCAGGACGTAGAAGAGGAAGAACAGCAGGCTGATCGCACAGAAGATGACGGGAACGGCCTGGGCGAGTCGCCGGATGGTGAACCCGAGCAAAGGGTGTGGCCTCCTGGACGAGCGGTGGGGTCCCGCTGGGTGCGGGACCCCACCGATGGAGAAGCGGGAACGAGCGGTCCGGGGCGATCAGCCCTCGGTCAAGCTCATCTCCGGGTAGTTGACGGCCTGCAGGCCGTTGACGACGAGGCCCTCGACACGGTCACTGTAGACCACCTGGTTGGTGTACCAGTTGAGGACGATGACGCCCATGTTGTCGAAGAGGATCTCCTCGGCCTCGTTCCACAGCTCGTTGCGCTCGTCCTCATCGGAGGTGGCGGCGGCCTCGTTGGCGACCTCGTCGAACTCCGGGACGTTGAACCGGCCCAGGTTGTCACCGTCGATGCCGACGCTGTTGAACAGGGCGTACATGCCGTTGTAGTAGCTGGGGTAGTCCCAGATCCATCCGGCGCGGCACAGCGAGCAGCCGCCCTCGACCTGCATCTCGTCGAAGTAGGTCTCGCCGTCGAGCGGGACCTGCTCGACGGGGAGGCCGATGGCCGTGAGGTTCTCCTCGACGATGTTCACGACGTCCTCGTGGTCGCCGCCGAGGTTGAACTGGAGCTCGATCGGGTCCATCTCGTCGGCCTTGCCCCACTCCTCGACGAGGTCGGCGGCCGCCTCCTCGTCGTAGGTGCAGAACTCACCGCAGAGGTCCTCGGTGAAGCCGGGGATGCCCGGAGGGGTCACGCCCGTGGCGCTCTCCCGGGCACCGTCGTAGGCCTGCTCGTTGATGCGCTCGCGGTCGATGGCCATGGAGATGGCCTGGCGGACGGCCAGGTTCTCCTCGCCTCCCAAGAACTCGTCCTCGTAGTTGATGGCGAAGTAGTAGAGGCCGAAGCTGCGGTCGGTGGCGTTGTTGTAGGTCTCGGTGGCATCGGCGAAGCTGCCGGCGGGGATGTAGGCGGTGTCGCCCTCGCCCCCCTCGAAGGCGTTGTAGGCCGCCTCGAGCTCGCTGGAGATGCGGAAGTCGATGTTGGGGATGTTGGGAGCCTCGCCCCAGTACTCGGTGTTCTCGGTGAGCGGGATGACCACGTTGTTCTCCCACTCGCCGTCCATGGCGTAGGGGCCGTTGCCGATCATCACGCCGCGCTCCCACTCGTTGATCTCATCGGCGGTGGTGGCCGAGTAGGCCTCTTCCGGCACGGGCGAGAACACGGTGTGGGACACGACCGCCGGCCAGTCCGAGAGCGGGTCGGCCAAGGTGACGGTGAGGGTGTTGGCCTCGTCGTCGGCGACCACGCCGGTGATCTCCTCGGCGTCGCCCTCGGAGAACTCGGTGGCCCCCTCGATGGGCAGGTAGTGGTAGGCGAGCGAGGACGCCAGCTCGGGGTTCAGGGCCCGCTCCCACGACCGCTTGAACGTGGTCGGGGTGACCTGCTCGCCGTCGCTGAAGGTGACATCGTCGCGCAGGGTGAAGGTCCACTCGGTGGCGTCCTCGTTGCTCTCCCACTCCTCGGCGACGTCGGGCACCAGCTCGTTGTCGCTGTCGACCTCGGTGAGGCCGTCGTAGATGAGCTCGGTGACCTGCGAGCCGTTGCGGGTGTCCGCGGTGGCCGGGTCGATGTGGTTGGGGTTGGCCGCCGCCAGGGTCGCGTAGTCGATCAACGTGTCCTCGGGCAGGCCCTCCCCCGTGGCCGGGGTGCCACCTTCCTGCTTGCCGGTGGCCGACTCGTCGGACTCACCGGACCCGCCCCCGGGCGTCGGACCACCCTCCTCCTCCTCGTCGGTGCCTCCGCACGCTGCCAGCAACAGGATCAAGGCGAAGAACGGGGCGAGGAGCCGGAAGCTCCTGTGGTGGCGTCTCACGTGACGGACCTCCTGGATGTGGTGTGGCGCGCGTCGAGGCGAGCGGTGGCCGATGATTCCCTCAGTGGCGGGGACCCAAACCCGGTTCGGCCAACTGGTGAACGGCCGGGGTCAGCGCACTTCGCACCGTCAGCCGGCGCCAAGCGCCACATCTGTGTCATGCGCGCGTCAGAGATGCACAGATCGCCCCGTGCAGGACGTGACGCCCATCACGGGGTGTGCACCCTGCGCAGCGCGGCCGACGTGCCGTTCACCTGTCGTTCAGGCATCGATCCCGCGCACGATCTTGGCGAAGTCGTCCGCGTCGAGCGACGCCCCGCCGACCAGCGCGCCGTCGATGTCGGGCTGGCCCATGAGCTCGGCCGCGTTGGCCGGCTTCACCGATCCGCCGTACTGCACCCTGACCGCGGCGGCGGCCTCGGCCCCGGCGACCTCGGCCACCGTTCCGCGCACGAGGGCGCACGTGGCCTGGGCGTCGTCGGCCGTGGCGGTGCGGCCGGTGCCGATGGCCCAGATGGGCTCGTAGGCGAGGACCAGCGCCCCCACCTGCTCGGGGCTCACCCCGGCGAGACCGGCGCGCACCTGACCCGCGACCTTGTCCTCGGTGCGGTCGCCCTCGCGCTCGTCGAGGGTCTCGCCGCAGCAGAGGATGGGCGTCATCCCGTGACGGAGGATGGCCAGCACCTTGTTGTTCACCCACTCGTCGGTCTCGCCGAACACCTCGCGCCGCTCGGAGTGCCCGGCGATCACGTAGCGGACGTTCAGCTTGGCCAGCATCGCGGGTGAGACCTCGCCGGTGAACGCCCCCTTGTCCTCCCAGTGACAGTGCTGTGCGCCGAGGCTGATGTCCATGTCGTCCTGCTCGATCGACGTCTGGAGCGAGCGCAGGTCGGTGAACGGGGCGTGGATCGACACCTCGACCCTGCCGTTCCGATCGTCGCCGAGCAGGTACGAGAGCTTCTGCACCGTGGCCAGCGCCTCGAAGTGGTTGTGGTGCATCTTCCAGTTGCCGCTGATGAGCGGGATCCGGGTGGCCATCGGGTGCCTCCGTGGGCGGTCGGTGTCGGCGGCCGGGCGGCCGGCGGGTCAGTCAGGGCGGCGGCCTTCGCGCAGGGCTTCGAGGCCGGGCAGGTCACCCTGCTCGAGCAGCTCGAGCGACGCGCCGCCGCCGGTCGAGATGTGATCGATGCGATCGGCCAGGTCGAGCTGGGCGACGGCGGCGGCGCTGTCACCGCCGCCGACGACCGTGAACCCAGGGCACCCGGCCACGGCCTCGGCCACCGTGCGCGTGCCGGCGGCGAAGCGAGGGTCCTCGAAGACGCCCATGGGTCCGTTCCACAGCACCTGGCGGGCGTCGAGGATGACATCGGAGAACGCGGCCGCGGTGCCGGGGCCGATGTCGAGGCCCATCCAGCCGTCGGGGAGGTCTTGGCCGTACTGGCGCACGTCACCCCCGGCGGAGGGGTCGCCGATGACGCCGCCCGGGCCGAGGGCGGTGATGTCCGACGGGAGGTGCAGGGGCGCTCCCGAGTCGAGCAGCTGGCGGCACCGGTCGACCTGGTCGGGCTCGAGGAGCGAGCCGCCGACCTGGTGGCCCTGGGCGGCGAGGAACGTGAAGCACATCCCCCCGCCGATGATCAGGCTGTCGCACACCTCGAGCAGGGCGCCGATGACGCCGAGCTTGTCGCTGACCTTGGCCCCGCCCAGGATGCCGACGAAGGGACGCCGGGGGTGCTCCCGGCAGCCGAGGAGCACGTCGACCTCCTCGGCGAGGAGGCGACCCGCGGCGGCGGGCAGGTGCCGGGGCGGGCCGACGATCGAGGCGTGGGCCCGGTGCGACGCCCCGAAGGCGTCGTTCACGTAGCCGTCCTGGCCCGCCACGAGCGTCTGCACGAAGGCAGGGTCGTTGGCGGTCTCCCCCGGGTCGAAGCGCAGGTTCTCGCGCAGCTGGACGCCGGGAACGAGCTCGGCCAGACGGGCGCGCAACGGCTCCATCGCGAACGCCGGGTCGGGCGCGCCCCGGGGGCGGCCCAGGTGGCTGCAGGCGGTGACCTCGGCGCCGCGCTCGACGAGCCACCGCAGCGTGGGCAGGGCCGCACGGATCCGCAGGTCATCGGCGATCCGACCGTCGCGCAGCGGAACGTTGAGATCGCAGCGCACCAGGATGCGCCTCGCGGTGAGGCCGCCCACAGCGGCCTCGAGGTCTTCCAGGCGCGGAACGGCGGCGGCGGCGGCCACGGCCTACTGGTTGGCTGCGCCGACGACGAGCGCGATGTCGACGAGGCGGTTCGAGTAGCCCCACTCGTTGTCGTACCAGCCGAGCACCTTGACCAGGTTGCCCATGGCCATGGTGAGGCCGGAGTCGAACGTGCACGACGCGGGCGTGCCGACGATGTCGGAGCTGACCAGCGGCGCCGTCGAGTACACGAGCACCTTGGAGAGCGGGCCGTCCCCGGCGGCGGCCTCGAACGCGCCGTTGACCTCCTCGACGGTGACGTCGCGGCCCAGCACGCCGACGAAGTCGGTGATCGACCCGGTCGGCACCGGCACCCGGAGTGAGGTGCCGTCGAGCTTGCCCTTCATCGACTCGAGGACGAGGGCCGTGGCCCGAGCTGCACCGGTGGAGGTGGGGATGATGTTGATCGCCGCGGCGCGGGCCCGGCGGAGGTCGCTGTGGGGGCCGTCGACGAGCGCCTGGTCACCGGTGTAGGCGTGGGTGGTGGTCATCAGGCCCTTCTCCACGCCGAAGGCGTCGTCGAGCACCTTGATCATGGGCACGAAGCAGTTCGTCGTGCACGAGGCGTTGGAGACGACCTCGTGGGCCCCGGGGTCGAAGGTGTCCTCGTTGACGCCGACGACGAAGGTGGCATCGGCGTCGCTGGCCGGCGCGGAGACGATGACCCGCGGCGCACCGGCGTTCAAGTGGGCGGCGGCCTTGTCGCGGGACGTGAACAGCCCGGTTGACTCGATGACCACGTCGACGCCGAGGTCGCCCCACGGCAGCTGGCCCGGGTCGCGCTCGGCGAGGATCTTCACGGTGGCGCCGTCGACCTCGATGCCGCCGTCGACCGCCTTCACCTGGCCGTCGAAGCGACCCATCACCGAGTCGTTCTCGAGCAGGTGGGCCATGGTCTCGAGCGACCCCAGGTCGTTGGCGGCGACGAGGTCGATGTCGGCCCCGGAGGCCTTCACCGCTCGGAAGAAGTTGCGGCCGATGCGGCCGAAACCGTTGATGCCGACACGGATGCTCATGGTTGGGCGAACCCCTTCGCGGTGGAGGTCGAGGCCGGGGTGCGTCGACGCGCACCCTCTGACCGCAGGACGCCCGGACCGTAGCCGAGCCCAACCGACCGCCCCACCCCCTCGGCCCGCTCGACCTCAGGGTGGGCCGACGAGGTCGGCGAGGGCGGCGCCCAGGCGCCCGGGGTCGTGGACCGCCGCATCCTCCGCGCCGACAGGGCGGATCACCACCGGCACGCGCAGAGCCGCCGGGTCGGGGGCGAAGCGCGGGTCGGCCAGCACCACGTCGACGGGGAGGCCGTGGGCGAGGGCGACGCGGACGTGCTCGTCAGGTGAGAGGCCCTCGGTCTCGCCCGTCTGGGGGCCGAGGTTGAGCACCAGGACGCGGATCGCCCGGGTGGCGGCCAGCGCGTCGGCGACGTCGGGCACGACGGTGGCGGCCAGCACGCTGGTGAAGAGCGACCCGGGGCCGAGCACCACCAGGTCGGCGCCGAGGACGGCGTCGCCCACCGCCGCCGGGGAGGGCGGGTCGGGCGGGCTGACCCCGACGTGGCTGAGATCTGAGGCCTGCTGCACCTCGACCTGGCCCTCGAGCGGCGTCCCCCGCACCCGCTCACCGCACAGCGTCATCGGGACCAGGGCGGCCGGCAGCACCCGTCCGACCGCGCCGATGAGGCGTCCGACCTCGTCGAGCGCGTCGGTCACCGGCACGCCGTGGGTGATCAGTCCGGCGATGAGCAGGTTGCCGAGGGCGTGCTCCTTCAGCTCACCTTCGCCGAAGCGGTGCTCGAGCGCGCCGCCCAGCACCGAGTCGGGAGCGGCGAGGGCGCTGAGGCAGCGGCGGAGATCGCCGGGCGGCAGCACTCCCAGGTCGTCGCGGAGCCGGCCGCTCGACCCGCCGTCGTCGGCCACCGAGACGATGGCGGTGATCGTGGTGGCCCAGGGGCGCACCGCGCGCAGGGTGGCGGCGAGGCCGTGGCCCCCGCCCACGCACGCGACGCGGGCCGCGTCGCCGGTGGCATGCCGGTCTGCCTCGCGGCGGTCGCTCATCGGTGCACCACCTTGTCGTGGTCAGGCCCAGCCGAGCTCCCGCCGCCATGCACCGATGAGCGCCGCCGGCTCCGCACGCTCCGCCGTCGGAGAGCCCGTTCTGCCGGGTTCGCTCGCGGCGCTCGTCTCACCGGGTGATGTCCCGGTGGGTGACGGTGGGGTCGCGGCCCTGCTCGCGCAGGCGGCTGGCGATCTCCTCGGCCACCGCGACCGAGCGGTGGCGCCCCCCCGTGCAGCCGAAGGCGATGCTCAGGTAGGCCTTTCCCTCCTGATCGTACTCCGGGAGGAGCAGGCCGAGCAGGGCGGCGACCTGGTCGAGGAAGCGGTCGGCGGCGGGGTGGGTGAAGGCGTAGGCCCGCACGTCGGGGGCTCGTCCGGTGAGCGGGCGGAGGTCGTCGACCCAGTGCGGGTTGGGCAGGAACCGGCAGTCGAAGACGACATCGGCGTCGGAGGGCAGACCGTGCTTGTAGCCGAACGACGTCACCGAGATGGTCATGCCGCCGGGCAGCCCGCTGCCGATCAGCGCTTCGATGCGTTCGCGCAGCTGGTGGACCGAGAGCTCCGAGGTGTCGATCACGAGATCGGCCTGCATCCGCAGGGCGTCGACCTCGTGGCGCTCCCGCTCGATCGACGCCGCGAGGGAGTCGCCTCCCATCGGGTGACGGCGCTTGGTGCTCTCGTACCGGCGGACGAGGGCGTCGGTGGAGGCGTCGAGGAAGACCATCCGGAGGGTGCCGTCGCCCTCGCGCAGCGGATCGAGGAGGGCGGCCGGGTCCTCGATCATCGCCCCCGGGCCCATGGCCAGGGCGACCTCGTCGATCGAGGAGCCCGGGGCGGTCGCCAGCTCGGCCACCTTCCCCATGAGCGAGGTGGGCAGGTTGTCGATCACGAACCAGCCGCGATCCTCGAGCACGCCGGCCACGGTGGAGCGCCCGGCGCCGGACATGCCGGTGATGACGACGAAGTCGGTCACCGCCCGAGTGTACGGGCGGTGACCGGCGGCGACGGCCGTGGACCCGGACTGCCTCACACCCCGGGACCGGCACCCCCGGCGAGCCGCAGGCCTCCCCGCTCGGCGACGACCTCCACGCTACCGTCGGGCGATGGCGAGGCTGAGTCTGGGTCGCGCGGCCTCGGCGACGTGGTTCCCGGTGGCGATCTGGGCGGTGTGGCGCCTCGCCCACCTCCTCGCCGTGGTGGCGTGGGGCGGCGATCCGGTGCAGGACACCTTCCGGTTCGACGGGGCGTGGATGCGGTCCGTGCTCGACGATGGCTACGTCCTCAGCGACCCGTCCTTCACCATCCAGCAGAACGTGGCGTTCCTCCCGGGTGTTGTGGCCTTGGCCCGCCCCTTCGCGGCGGTGATGGACACCGACCTGGCGGGCCTCGTGGTCGCCAACCTCACCGGTCTGACGTCGTTCTGGGCCCTGTTCGTCGCGGTCCGGGCGGTCAGCGACGAGCGGGTCGCTCGGCGCGCCGTGGTGACGCTCGCGCTCTGGCCCGGTTCGCTGGCGCTGTGGGCGTTCATGAGCGAGGGGGCCTTCATCACCGCCTCCGCCCTGGCGGTCCTGGCCGATGCCCGCCGCCGCCCGCTGCTGGCCGCGATCGCGGCGTGGGCGGCGGGCACCACGCGAGTCGTGGGCTTCACCGTCGGCCCCGCCCTCGCCGTGGCCCGGGTCTTCCGCACCCGGCGGATCGATCGCGTCGCGGTGGGCTACGTCGCGTCCGGCGCCGCCAGCGTCGCGACCGTGGTCCTCGTCCAGCACCTCGCCGTCGGCGACGGGCTCGCCTTCCAACGAGCACAGCAGGCATGGGGCCGATCGATCAGCGTTCCCGGTGCCGGCGTGGTGGTCGCCGGGCAACAGGTGGTCGAGCGACTCCCCCACCTCAGCCTCGAGCTGACGATGAACCTGGCCAGCGTCGGCGTGGTGGGCGCCGCGCTGATCGTCGCCAGCATCCGCCTCGGCTTCCGTGGCCCGGCGGGTGCCGCCTTGGTGGTGGCGTGGGCGGCGTTCCTGATCCCCCTCAGCTCCGACCTCGTGGCCAGCCAGGTGCGCTACGTGATGGGCGCGTGGGCGGCGGTCCTCGTCTTCAGCTGCGTGCGGCTGCGCTCCCGCCTCCTCCCGCTGGTGGGGGTCGTGGTGGGCGTGGCCGCCAGCCTGGTGCTGAGCCACCGATGGGTGATGGGCTCCTTCGTCGCCTGACCGCTCCCCCGGCGCTGACCGCGCCCCGGCCGCCGACCGCTCACGCGGCGCTGACCGCTCCCTGGCCGCCGGCCGCCGCTACCCCAGGCTGACCGGTCAGGCTCCGAGGCTGCTCCGACGATGCCCGATGAGCGAGGCCCCCACACAGATGACCCCGTAGGTGACCACCGTGCCCCAGACGAGCGGGTCGCCCGGACGGTCGAGGTAGCGGAGGTAGCCGGCGCCCGCGGCGACCGCCCCGAGGGCCGTGACCGCCATCTGACGCATCGGCGCGTAGCGGACGAGGCCCACGTTGTCGGCGACGAACTCGACCACCGCGGGCAGTGGCAGCAACACGATGAGCCAGCCGTCCCACCGCGTGGGCCACCACGGCCCCAGCCCGGCGAGCACCGCGACGACGACGGCGACCGGGTACATCACCAGGCATCGGCGACACACGTGGCGCCCGCCCACCACCGCGCACCGTTCGTACCCGTCGGGCCAGTGGTGGCTGAGCCACATCGGGGTGTCGGCCAGGGGCGCCTCGGCCGAGAGGGGGACGTAGGGCGCCGGCCCTTCGTCGTCTAGGTCGGCGACCTGGTGGCCAGTACCGACTCCCGCCGCCTCACCGCTTCGGTCGACGGCCCGGTCATCCCCCTCCGCCCCCGGCGCCTCATCGCTTCGGCCGGCGGCCTGGCCACCGGGAAAGGCCCCCGGTGCATCATCGCCTCGGCCGGCGGCCTGGTCACCCTCGTCCGCCCCCGGTGCTTCATCGCTTCGGCCGGCGGCCCGGTCACCGGGACCCGCACCCGGTGTCTCGTCGCCGGTCACGCCTCCGTGGCTCACAGAAGATCGAGCCCGGGGACCTTCTGGGCCACCAGGACGAGCAGCCGCGGGTAGTCCGCCCCCTGTGGGTACTCGGGCGACCGGGCGAGGAAGCCGGCCGGCGGCGCCGGCTCGTCGGTGTGGCGCACCAGCAGCCCGTTGGCGGCCATGGCGTTGAGGTAGCGGCCGAGGGGGCGATGGACGAAGGGGATGCGGACCCCGGGCTCGACCTCTTCGAGGGTCAGGTCTTCGCGGAGGTAGGGGCCGATGCGCCAGTACTGCTCGGGCGGGTCGAGGACGTGGTCGTCGATCCAGCCGCTGCTCGGCGCCTGGAGGAGGGGGTGGTTGAGGAAGAACGCGAACCGGCCGCCGGGGCGCAGCACCCGGGCCACCTCGGCCACCGCCGCGTCGACGGCGACCACGTGCTCGAACACCAGGCAGGCCACGACGGCGTCGAAGGCGCCCGCTGCGAACGGGAGGGCGTCGGCCCCGGCCCGGGCGTAGCGGGGACCACCGCCGCGGGCGTGGGCCTCGGAGATCTGGGCGTGGGTGGGGTCGACGCCGACCACGCCGCAAGCTCCGCGGGCCACGCTCTGACGGGCCACCTGGCCCTCGCCGCAGCCGACGTCGAGCACGCGCTCGGCCCCGTCCAGCCAGCGGGCCGCGAGGGGCATGATCTGCTCGACGTACTCCTCGTCGGCCCCCTCGGTGAAGCCCTCCTGCCACCAGCGCGCCTGCTGCTCCCAGAGGCCGTCGGGCATCGGGGGCAGTGCTCGGCGGGTCGTCTCGCTCACCGTGGCGACGCTACCTCCACCCCGACCACGGCCGGCGCTCACCGGCAGGCCGTGACCTCGTCGATCCGCCTCTGGAGTCGCGCCGTGCCTCGGCGCCGAGGGTGAGAGCCCACCCCTGCGTCCGTTGACTGGCCGGGTCGTCGCATCGAAGCTCCTCCACCGCGGCGGGTTGCCTCAGCGCGCTCACGAAGGTGGATCGGTTCCGGTGGGTTCGGGTGGGTCGCCGTTGTGGTCGGGTCGTGGGTCGCGGGCCGGCCCCGGGGGGTCGTGGGTGAGGGTGGTGCCGCTGATGCGGGCGGCGGCGGCTCGGGTGGTGGGGCGCAGGGGTTGGCGGGTGCTGGTCACCTGGCGGCCGTAGGGGCTGGTGAAGGTGAGCTGACCGTCGGCGTTGCCGGAGACGTTCCAGCCGCC
>NZ_DATLXO010000124.1:0-25806 GCF_035575815.1 Iamia sp. | reverse complement strand
ACTCACGGCACAGTTGGGGATACCCCATCGTCGCGCGTTGACTCGCCACCGGCTGCCGTCCGACGGCCGAGGTCGCCCACGAACGGCAGGCCACAGCGGAGCCCGAGCGGGGAATCGAACCCCGGACCTTCTCATTACGAGTGAGACGCTCTGCCGACTGAGCTACTCGGGCGAGACGGCGACCCTAGTGGCCCGGCCCGGGGCCGCGGCAGCACGAAAAGCGCCGCCGGGGGCGGGGCTCAGGATTCCAGCAGGCGCGTGCGGAAGAGGTCGAGCACCTGGTCGAGGGCGTCACGGGTGGGCTGGCCCTCCTCGTCGATGAGCTCGGTGGTGAGCACCGAGTGGGCTGCCCGGCCGTGGCCCCACGGGTTGCCGGGCGACGAGTCGATCTCGACCCCGACGAACCGCTCGCCGAGCAGGCGGCGCAGCGTCTCGAAGCGCTCCGGTGGCACCAGCCGGTCGTGGGTGAAGCGCAGGCCGAGGACCCGGAGATCCTTGGCCGCGCAGGCGTCGAGGGCGGCCTCGAGATCCGCGGGCGAGAGCCCGACGTCGGCCTTGTTCCGGCCGGTCAGGGCGAAGGGGAGCGACGGCTGCGAGAGCACCGGCGCCAGGACCGGAGCATCGGCCACCATCCCGAGGGCGAACCCGCCGGTGAAGCACATGCCGACCACGCCGATGCCGGGGCCGCCCGCCTCGGCGTGCAGCTCGCGCCCGAGAGCGCGCAGCCAGTCCATGATCGGCGAGGTCCGGCCCGCGGCGAGCACCGTGAACTCCTTCGACACGCAGGCGGGCCCGATGCTGCTCATCACGTCAGCCACCTCGGAGCGGGCGCCGCGACGCTCGGGATCCCGGCCGGGCTCTCCGAAGAGGTGCGGGAGGGCGACCGAGCACCCGATGGCGATCACCCGCCGGGCGAAGGCGAGCATCGGAGGCGTGATGCCGGGGATCTCGGCGATCACCACGACCATCGGACCCTCACCGGCCCGGTAGACCGCCCGGGTGGACCCGCCGTGGGTGAACTCGGTGCGAGAGAAGCCGTCGAGCTCGGTCTCCGAGGCGCCCATCTCGCGACCCTAGGTCTTGCCCGCCGCCCACCGGTGCCGCACGACTCGGCCTGAGGTGCGAGACTCACGTCACACGATGATCATCGAGGTGGCGCGATGGACAACCAGCACCCTTCTCCCTCTCTCGACTCCCAACCCTGCACGGGGCCCTCCAGTCCGCCCGCGACGATCTCGCCGCCCTCTTCCGGCGCGCTCCGATCGGCGTGGTGCGCCTCGACGCCGAGGGTCACGTGGCCGCCTGGAACCCGGCGGCGGAGCGCATCTTCGGCTGGTCCGAGGAGGAGGTGCGGGGCGGGCCCGTGCCGGTCATCCCGCCCGATGCCATCGGCGAGCACATGGGCATCCGCGCCCGCACCCTCGCCGGCGACCACCTCGAGGGCGAGCGCCTGACCTGCGTGGCCTGCGACGGCTCGACAGTCGAGGTCAGGGCCTGGACGCTGTTCATGGAGTCCACCGCCGGCGGTTGCCCGGAGGTCGTGGTCCTCGTGGTCGACGTCACCGAGGACGGCGAGGCCGAACGGGCCCTGCGGGCCAGCGAGCACCGCTGGCGCACGCTCGTGCAGAACATCTCAGACACGGTGACGGTGGTCGACACCGACGGCGTGATCTTGACGACGACGGGCGAGCTCAAGCCCATCCTCGGCTACCCGCCCGACTCGTGGGTCGGGCGAGCCCTGATCGACATCCTCCACCCTGACGACGTCGATGGCCTCTGGCCCGTCGTCGAGGAGGTGCGGGCCCAGCCCGGCGCCGAGATCAGCTTCGAGACCCGCGCCCG
Source organism: Iamia sp. (assembly GCF_035575815.1). Taxonomy (NCBI): domain Bacteria; kingdom Bacillati; phylum Actinomycetota; class Acidimicrobiia; order Acidimicrobiales; family Iamiaceae; genus Iamia; species Iamia sp. Next base: position 23,964 of record NZ_DATLXO010000124.1, on the reverse strand, counting down.
CCACCACGATGGCACCTGGGCCGACATCGGCGTCACCGCGGTCAACCTGCTCGACGACGAGGCCGTGGCCGGGATCGTGCTCACGACCCGCAACATCACCGACCAGAAGCGGGCCGAGCGCCTGGTGAGCAGCCAGACCCAGATCCTCGAGCTGATCGCTCGCGACGCCACCCTCGACGAGGTGCTCGAGGCCATCGCCGAGATGATCGAGGTCCACGACGACGGCTCGCAGGCCGCGGTGCTGCTCGTCGAGGGCGACCGGCTCCGCCCCCGGGCCCGCATCGACCGCGGGCCCGGACCGGGGCTGCGCGCCGCGCTCGGCGACATCGAGATCACCCCGGAGCTGCAGGCGGCGTTGAGTCGCGAGCACGGCGTGCCCGTCGTCGTGGCCGATGCTGCGTCGACCCTGAGCAACGGGCCCCTCCGGGCCCAGCTTGCCCGCGACGGGCTGGGCTCGTTCTGGTGGGCACCGGTCCTCAGCCCGAGCTCGGCGGAACCCGTCGGTTCGGTGATCGCGTTCCACGACGGTCCTCACCGCCCGTCGGAGCACACCCGCCGAGCCGCCGACATGGCCTGCACGCTCGTCGCCATCGCCCTCGAACGCCACACCACCGCGACCGAGCTCGCCCACCGGGCCCTTCACGACGACCTGACCGGCCTCCCCAACCGCACCCTCCTCCTCGACCGCCTCCAGATCGGTCTCGACCGGGCCCGACGCCACGACGACGAGGTCGCCGTGCTCTTCGTCGACATCGACCGCTTCAAGATGGTCAACGACAGCCTGGGCCACGACGCCGGCGACGTGGTGCTGGTCACCGTCGCCGATCGCCTTCGGGCCGTCACCCGGCCGGGTGACACCATCGCCCGGGTCGGCGCCGATGAGTTCGTGATCCTCTGCGACCGGCCCCGCGGCCTCTCCACCATCCTCTCGATCGCCGACCGCCTCACCGAGGCCATGCACGAGCCGTTCGCGGTCGTCTCGGGCGAGGTGTTCCTCACCGTCAGCCTGGGCCTGGCGCTCAGCGCGCCGGGCACCGACGGCCCCACCCTGCTCCGCAACGCAGACGCGGCCGTGTTCCGGGCCAAGCAGCGGGGCCGCAACCGCCTCGAGATGTACGACTCGGCCATGCAGGCCCGCGCGCACGACCGCCTGGGCCTCGGGTCGGATCTCCGTCGGGCCGTCGCCCGAGGTGAGCTGCACGCGGTCTACCAGCCCATCGTTGCCCTCGACACCGGTGCCATCGTCGGGGCCGAAGCCCTGCTGCGCTGGCGCCACCCGGTCCGCGGCGATGTGCCCCCTGCGGTGTTCATCCCGGTGGCCGAGGAGACCGGCACCATCAGCGAGATCGGGGCCTGGGTGCTCGAGACCGCGCTCGGCGAGCTCCAGGGCCTGAGGGGCCCCGACGGCGCCCGGTTCATGCTCTCGGTCAACCTCTCGCCCCGCGAGCTCGACGACCCGGGGTTGGTGCCGCGGGTGACCGCCGCGCTGCGCGCCCACGGCTGGCCGGCCGACCAGCTCTACCTGGAGCTCACCGAGACGGCGCTGACCGATGACCTCGACACCGCCCTCCGGGTGCTGGTGCGGCTGCGGGCCACGGGGGTCCGCATCGCGGTCGACGACTTCGGCACCGGCTACTCGTCGCTCACCCACCTGCAGCGCTTCCCCATCGACAGCATCAAGATCGACCGGTCGTTCGTGCAGGTCCTGGGCGAGCCCGGCGGCACGGACCGCTCCACCATCGCCACCGCGGTGCTCGGCATCGCCCACGCAATGGGCCTCGACTCGGTGGCCGAGGGCGTCGAGACCACCGGCCAGCTCGACGCCCTACGTCGCCTCGGGTGCCCACTCGGCCAGGGTTACCTGTTCTCCCTGCCGGTGCCGGCCGATGCCCTCATCGAGCTGGCGGCGACCGCCTCCTCCTGAGCGGCGCCAGCGCGCACCCGCGGCAGGCGGAGCAGGAGCGCCTGGAGCAGGAGCTCCTCGTTGGGGTTGCGCACCAGGGCGTCGAGGGCATCGTTGATGGCCGCCAGCGCGCGGGCGGCGCCGTCGATGCGGGCCGCCTCGTCGGGGCCGGCGGCCAGGGCCGGCACCGCGGCCGCGGCCACCATGTGGTCGCGGTAGGTGTGGGCCAGCTCACCCAGGCCCATGCGGACCTCGTCGGTGCGGAGCCGGCGCAGCTGGCGCCGGTGGCTCTCCTCGAGCTGACGACCGCCGGCCCCCCGCTGGCCGTAGCGCTCGATCCGCTCGTCGAGCTCGGCGATCTCGACGGCGTGGCGGTCCTGCAGGGTGGCGGCGGCGTCGTCGATGGCCGCCCGCAGCTCGGCCACGATGTCCGCCGCCATCGCCCCCGTGCCGTCGAGACGGCCGCCGACGGCGCGCCACGCCTCGACCCGGACCGCGAAGCGCTCGTCGCCGGCGAGCAGCCGGGCCCGGTCGACGTCGCCGTGGGCGACCCTGGCGACCTGCTCGGCGCGACGGGGGTCGAGGCCCTCGCCCACCAGCTCCGCCGCCACCACCTCGGCGGTGAGGGACGGGAACTCCACCGGCACGCAGCGCGACGCGATGGTGACCAGCTCGCCGGGAAGGTCGTCGGCCAGCACGACGAACACCGTGCCGCCCGGCGGCTCCTCGACGGTCTTGAGCAACTTGCCGGCGGTGGCGTCGGCGACGAGGTGGAACTCGTCGAGGATCAACACCTTCCGGGCACCCTCGACCGGCTTCATCGACGCCAGGCGCACGATCTCGGCCGCCTGGCGCACCTGGATGCTCGCCCCCTCGCGTCGCACCACCGTGACGTCGGGGTGCTGGTCCGCCGCGGCCAGGCCTCGGTGGCGCGCCACGGCCTCGGACGTGGCCGCGGTGGCGGCCAGCACCTCACCGGCGAAGACGCGGGCTGCGACCTGCTTGCCGCTGCCGGGCGGACCGATGAACAGGTAGGCGTGGACCGGCTCAGGGGCGGCGGCGCGCAGCTGGGCCACGGCCCGGTCCTGACCGGGGACCGCGCGCCACGGATCGTCCTGCGGCGCGGCGGTGGACGGCTGTGGGCTCACCGGCTCATGGTGGCAGAGCGAGGCGGTCGACGACGACGGCGCCCACCCGGGCCTCGACCTCCGCCGGGGTGCCCCCACCGTCGACGGTCACCCACCGCTCCGGATCGGCCCGGGCGAGCTCGACGAAGCCCTCGGTCACCGCGTCGTGGAACGCCGGGCCCGCCTTCTCCACCCGGTCGCGGGCGTGTCCGATGCGGGCTCGGGCCTCGGTGCGCTCGACGACGAGCAACACCACCAGGTCGGGCTGCAGCCCGTCGGTGGCCCACAGCGACAGGTCCCGGATCTCCTCGGTCGCCAGACCCCGGCCGAAGCCCTGGTAGGCCACCGACGAGCCGAGGAAGCGGTCGGTCACCACGTGGCGACCACCGGCCAGCGTCGGCGCGATCAGGGTGGCGACGTGGTGGGCCCGATCAGCCGCCATCAGCAGGGCCTCGGCCCGGTCGGTGAGGCCGTTCTCCTCCGACGCCAGGACGATCTCGCGGATCCGGGCGCCGATGGGCGTGCCACCGGGCTCGCGGGTCAGCACCGCGCCGAGGCGATCGGCCAGCAGCCGGGCCTGGGTCGACTTGCCCGTGCCCTCGCCGCCCTCGAAGGCGATGAACCGCCCGGCGGCCACGATCGCTCGGCCCGTCAGTCGTCGGTCGAGCGGGCGGCGGCCTCGTTGGCGGGGCCCGGAGCCTTCTTGGCCGGAGCCTTCTTGGCGGCGGCCTTCTTGGTCGGAGCCTTCTTGGCGACGGCCCTCTTGGCCGGAGCCTTCTTGGCCGGAGCCTTCTTGGTCGCCTTCTTCTTGGTCGCCTTCTTGGCGCCCCTCTTCTTCGTCGTCGGGGCCCGCTCGCGTCGGGCCTGGAGGAGCTCGGCGGCCCGCTCGATGGTGATGGTCTCGACCTCGTCGCCCTTGCGGAGGCTGGCGTTGTCCTCGCCGTCGGTGACGTACGGGCCGAAACGGCCGTCCTTCACCACGACCGGGAGGCCCGACACCGGGTCGTTGGCGCCGAGCTCCCGCAGCGGCGCGGTCGCCGCCCGCTGGTTCGGGCCCCGCTTGGGCAGGGCGAAGATCCTCAGCGCCTCGTCCAGCGAGACGGTGAACATCTGCTCCTCGGACTCGAGGCTGCGGCTGTCGGTGCCCTTCTTCAGATAGGGCCCGTAGCGGCCGTTCTGGGCCGTGATCTCCTCGGCGGAATCCGGGTCCTGACCCACGACCCGCGGCAGCGACAGGAGCCGCAGGGCGTCGTCGAGGGTGATGTCGTCGAGGGTCATGTCCTTCAGCAGCGAGGAGGTGCGGGGCTTCTCCTTGGCCCCGTCGACGAGCTCGCCCAGCTGGACGTAGGGGCCGTAGCGGCCCGGCTTGGCGAAGACCTCGAGGCCCGACACGGGGTCGGTGCCGAGCGGCTTGTCGCCGCTGGGGGCGGCGAGGAGCTCGAGGGCCCGGGCCACGTCGAGCTCGTCGGGGGCGATGTCCTCGGGCACCGACGCGGTGTCGTCGCCCCGCTTCACGTACGGCCCGTAGCGGCCCGGCTTCACCACGATCGCCACGCCGTCGGGATCGTCGCCGATGGGGATCGAGTTGATCGCCGCGGCGTCGATGGAGCCGAGGCCCTCGTCGACGAGGCGCTTGAGCCCGGGGTTGCCCCCGGCGGCCAGGATCGCCTCGGCCGGGTCACCGTCGTGGCGTGGGTCGGCGTCTCCGAACCAGAACTGGCTGAGCCACGGCACCCGTTCGAGGGAGGCGGCGGCGATCTGGTCGAGCTCGTCTTCCATGCGCGCGGTGTAGGCGTAGTCGACCAGGTCGGTGAAGTGCTCCTCGAGCAGCTTGATCACCGCGAACGCGGTCCACGACGGGACCAGCGCGGTGCCCTTCTTCCCCACGTAGCCGCGGTCCTGGATGACCGCCATGATCGAGGCGTAGGTCGAGGGCCGGCCGATGCCGAGCTCCTCGAGCCGCTTCACCAGCGACGCCTCGGTGTAGCGCGCCGGCGGCGAGGTGGAGTGGCCCCGGGCCTCGAGCTCCGACGCGGTGAGGCGCTGGCCCTCGGCCAGGGCCGGCAGCAAGCTCTCACGGTCGTCGAGCTGGGCCTCAGGATCATCGGCGCCCTCGACGTAGGCCCGCATGTAGCCCGGGAAGGTGATGGTGCGGCCCGACGCCGACCACTCCGTCGGCGTCGGTGTGCCGGTGCCGGCCTCGGCCGAGTCGGCCGCCAGGCGCACCGAGAGGCTCCGGCCCCGGGCATCGGCCATCTGACAGGCGATGGTGCGCTTCCAGACCAGGTCGTAGAGGGCGAGGGTGTCGCCCCGCAGCTCGCCCCGCAGCGAGTCGGGGGTGCGGAAGCGCTCACCGGAGGGGCGGATCGCCTCGTGGGCCTCCTGGGCGTTCTTCACCTTGCGCACGTAGGTGCGGGGCTGCGGGGGCAGGTGGTCGCGCCCGTACAGCGACTCGATCTGGGACCGGGCGGCGACCACCGCGGTCTCCGACAGGTTGGTCGAGTCGGTCCGCATGTAGGTGATGTAGCCACCCTGGTAGAGCTCTTGGGCGACCCGCATGACCTGGGCGGCCGACATGCGGAGCTTGCGCCCGCCCTCCTGCTGGAGGGTCGAGGTCATGAACGGCGGCTTGGGCTTCGACGTGAAGGGCTTCTCGTCGACGCTGCTGACGGTGAAGGTCGCACCCTCGAGCCCGAGGCGGAGCGACGTGGCGCGCGCCTCGTCGAGGATGACGACGCCGTCACGGCGCGTCGCGCCGGTCGCGTCGAAGTCGCGACCCTGGGCGACGCGGGCATCGCCGACCGACAGCAGACCGGAGCGGAAGGCGGGGTCCGTCGGGAACGCAGCCGAGAGGTCCCAGTAGTCGGCCGGGACGAACACCATGCGCTCGCGCTCGCGCTCGACGACGAGGCGCACCGCCGGGCTCTGGACCCGACCGGCGGAGAGACCCTGGTTGACCTTGCGCCACAGCACGCTCGAGACGGGGTAGCCGAAGAGGCGGTCGACGATGCGGCGCGACTCCTGGGCGTTGACCAGGCCCATGTCGATCTCGCGCCAGTCGTCCACCGCCCGCTCGATGGCGCCGCGGGTGATCTCGTGGAACACCATCCGCTTCACCGGGACCGTCGGCTTGAGCTCCTCGAGGAGGTGCCAGCTGATCGCCTCGCCCTCGCGATCCTCATCGGTCGCGAGGAAGAGCTCATCGGCGTCCTTGAGGGCGGCCTTCAACCGCCGCATCACGTCCTTCTTGCTGGCGTAGACCTCGTAGCTGGGCGCGAAGCCGGCGTCGACATCGACCCCCAGGCCCTTCGAGGGCAGGTCGCGGATGTGGCCCACCGAGGATTCCACGACGAAGTCGTCGCCGAGGATGCCCTCGATGGTGCGCGCCTTGGCGGGCGACTCGACGATCACGAGAGATCTGGGCATCGCGGGGAAGGGTACGGGTCGGCGCGGCCACCGTGTCAAGCACGGACGACGGGGACGCCGAGGTCGAGCGAGGGGAGCGGCCGGTCAAGCGGGCGCAAGGCGACGACGATCCGGGCGCCGGTGAGCGCCGCCGTTCACCCCGTCGGCTAGGAAACGACCATGCCGGTGCCGCGATCCCACCCTGATGAGGTCGTGGTCGCCACGTCACCGAAGGTGCGCCGGGCCCACGAGCTGCGCATGCTCGCCTTCTTCGTGGTGGCCGCCCTCCCGCTGGCGGTCATCCTCTGGCTCATCCTGAGCAGCCTCGTCATCGCCGGCCTCTTCGTGGTGGCCTGGACGCTGTTCTTCTGGTTCGGCCTGCGGCGGCGCCATGTCCCGGTCCTGCGCCTGTCGCCCGACGGGCTGTCCTATGAGCCGGGACCGTTCCACATCCGTTGCTCGTGGGCCGACGTCGATGCCCTCGGGCCCGTCGACCTGCCCGACGGCCGGGTCGAGGCGCTGATCCTGGCCGAGGGCCACCTGCACTGGGTCGCTGACCAGCCCACCCGCCGCAAGATCCAGGCCCGAGGTTGGGACAAGGTCGTCCCGATCGGGTCGTTCGAGCCGGAGTGGGAGTGGGGCGAGATCGGCAAGGCCTTCCGCCGGTGGGCCCCGTGGGTCTTCGAGCTCGCCCCTCCCGACGACCCTGCGTAGCGGCGGAGCCGCGGTTTGCGGCGGGGGGACGGTGGGCAGCGCTGGGGTCCACCACATCCGAGGAGCACCCATGAGCCTCATCAACCGCATCATCCGTGGCGCCAAGCAGGGCACCCCCTCCAGCGCCACCCGCGGGGACGCCGGCCGCCGAGGGACTGGCACGTCGCGCCGCTCGACCCCGGGCGGCGGCCCGACCCGCGGCGCCGGCGGCCTGGGCGGGATGGCCCGACGCCTCCTGCGCCGCCGGTAGCCGCAAGCGCCGCTCGGTCGCCGCACCCATCACCGCCGGCGCGTCCCTCGTCCCGTTCCCGTCGGCGCTGGTCCCAGATTCTCGCCCGTCGCCGTCGGCGGGGCTCGACTGGTCGTCCGCCCTGGTCGCCCCGTCTCAGCTACTCGTCCCGCCCCGGTCGGCGCCGGCCCGCCTTGCGCTGGGACTGCTGGCGCTTCCCGGTCAGGCGGCGCTCCTTGCTGCCCCGCGTGGGTCGGGTCGCAACCCGGCGGCGGGGCGGGACCATGGCCTCGCGCAGCGCCACCGCCAGTCGCTCCCGGGCGATGTCGCGGTTGCGGGCCTGGCTCCGTTCGTCGTCGGCCACCACCCGCACGACGGGCCCGAGGCGGTCCCGGATCCGCCGCTTCTCGGCCGCGCCGAGCGCCGAGGAGTGGGCGACGTCGAAGCGCAGCTCGACGCGGGTGCTGGCCTTGTTGGCGTGCTGGCCTCCCGGCCCGCCCGAGGTCGTGAACGTCTCCACCAGCTCCCAGCCCGGGAGGGTCACCCGGCCCGAGATCGGGAGGTCGTCGGAGGCCATGGCTGCCATCGTCGCACCCGCCGCCCGACGGCGGCAGTTCGATCCAGGGCGCCATCCGTCCTTGCGCCCGAACCGGGCGCCCGACGGAACGATCGGGCGCCAGAACGACCACCGCCCGGTGCCCCAGTGGCGGTGCGCCCGTCTTGCGCCCGATGGCTGCGTCCGGGGCGGCGATCGGGCGCAAGAACGGCAACGGCGAACGCGGCCCGGGCGTCGAGCATCGGTACGGTGCCCGACGATGGACCCCGTCACCGCCCGGCCGCGCTCGACCGCGCCATGACCCGTCCCCCGGCCTCGCGCCCCCGCTCGCACTTGGCGTCGCAGGCCGGATCCAAGGCCAGCCGGGCCCTGACCGGCGTGCTCGTGGCCTTCACCGCCGCCCTGCTCCTGCGCCCGGTGCTGCTCGTGCTCGCCGCCCTCAGCGACGAGCAGGGCGACGGGTTCCCCGCCGCGCTGGTGGCCGCCGTCTTCCACATCGGCGTCTTCGCGCTCGCGCTCAGCCTCTTCCTCCGCAGTCGACGAGGATCCGGGAGCCGCTAGCTACCGGATCCCGGGGGGCACGGGCGCGGCGGCGTACAGCGCCACCTTCACCATGGTGCCGTCGGGACCGGAGCGGATCGACGACTCATCGGAGAGGGCCCGGATCAGCGGGATGCCCAGACCCCGCTCGATGCGCAGTCTCGTCGGGTCGGTCACCGCCGGCAACACGTCGAGCGCCGCGGGGTCGAACCCGGCGGCCTCGTCGGTGATCACGACCTCGACCCGGGACGCGCTGAGACGGCACTCGAGGCTGACCACGGCCCCGGAGGAGGCAACGTCGACGCCCTGATCCTCGGCGCGTGCCTGCACCGCCTCGATGGCGTTGGTGCACGCCTCGGACACGATGACGCGCAGGTCGTCGACGCGCTCGTCATCGAGGAGGGGGTCGATCCGCGCCGTCCCGGCCACGACCATGCGCATCAAGGACAGGTACTCCGGGAGGGCCGGTACCTGGATGCGGACCACGTCGACCTTCACCGGGATCGTGCCTCGGGCGGGATCGCAGGTGCGGGCGGTCGGGTGAGCACCGGGGACGGCACCGGATCAGCCGGTGACCGTCGCCTCGTCGATGCTGCGGTGGATCGCGAACACCTTGGTGAGACCGGTGATCTCGAAGACCTTGAGGATCCGGGGACCGGTGCAGACGAGGGCCAGGTCGCCGTCGTTGGTGCGGACCCGCTTGAGGGCCCCGACGAGCACGCCGAGACCGGTGGAGTCGATGAAGTCGACCTTCTCGAGGTCGACCACGATGCGGGTGCGACCGTCGCCGACGAGGCCCACCAGGCGCTCCCGCAACCGAGGTGCGGTGGCGACGTCGACCTCGCCGGACACGGCGAGGACGGCCCAACCGTTTCTCTCGGAGAGCTCCAACCCCAGTTCGATCAACGACCTACTCCTATGACGTCGTCCTGCGACCGCCGGCGACGGGGTGACGCTACACCGCGGATCCGACGCTCCTGCCGGACACGGGTGTAGTTACGCAGGTGTCGTTAGCATGGCCCGCACCCCGGCCGCGGTTCGAGCCACGCTCGGCCCGGCCCCGCGAGACGCCATGACCCTCCTCACCGACGCCACCACCGACAGCCTGCTCGAGGTGCTCGACGGTCGCGCCGAGGGGCTCGCCCACGTCGAGCGGATCTCGGCCCGGGCCGCCCGCTTCGCCCTCCTCACCCAGCCCCTGCCGGCGCGACTGGCGGCTCACCTCCCGGCCGGCGGCCTGTGGTCCCACCAGGCCGAGGCCATCGACCGGGCTCGGGCCGGCACCCACGTCGCGGTGGCCACCGGCACCGCGTCGGGCAAGTCGCTCTGCTTCCAGCTCCCCATCGCCGAGGCCGTCACCGAGCCGATCCGCAGCGGCACGGCCCTCGTCATCGGGCCCACCAAGGCGCTGGCCCAGGATCAGCTGCGGGCCGTCGGCGGCCTCGGGGTCGCAGGGTTGGTGCCGTGCACCTACGACGGCGACTCGAGCACCGAGCAGCGCACCTGGGCTCGGACCCACGCCAACGTGCTGCTCACCAACCCCGAGATGCTCCACTGCGGCCTGCTACCGCACCACGAGCGCTGGTCCACGTTCCTGCACCGGCTGCGCTACGTGGTGGTCGACGAGCTGCACACCTTCCGGGGCGTGTTCGGCAGCCACGTCGCCCACGTCCTGCGTCGCCTGCGTCGTCTCTGCGCCCGTTACGGGTCCGACCCGACCTTCGTGTTCGCGTCGGCCACGATCGGTGAGCCGGCCACCCTGGCGTCCGCCCTGTGCGGGTCGCCGGTCGCGCCGGTCACCGACGACGGCTCGCCCCGGGGCGAGCGGGTGGTCGCCCTCTGGAACCCGCCGCTGATCGACGCCGGCACGGGCGCCCGGGTGTCGACCCACCGAGTGACCGCCACGTTGGTGGCCGACCTCGTCACCGCCGGGCACCGCACCATTGCCTTCTGCCGCAGCCGGCGGGGCACCGAGATCGTGGCCGCCGATGCCCAGTCGCGCCTGCCCGACGACCTCGAAGGGGCCATCCGGCCCTACCGGGGCGGCTACCTGGCGCGTGAGCGGCGCGAGATCGAGGGCGAGCTCTTCGGTGGCCGGCTGCGGGGCGTCGTCGCCACCTCGGCCCTCGAGCTCGGTGTCGACGTGGGCGGCCTCGACGCCTGCGTCCTCGACGGCTTCCCCGGCACCATCTCCTCGCTGTGGCAACAGGCCGGACGCGCGGGCCGAGCCCAGCAGCGCTCGCTCGCGGTGCTCGTCGCCGGCGACGACGCCCTCGACCAGTACCTGATGGCCCACCCCGACGAAGTCTTCTCCCGGCCGCCAGAACCGGCCGTGGTCAACCCGGCCAACCCCTTCGTCCTCGACGCCCACCTGGCCTGCGCGGCCTACGAGGCGCCGCTGTCGGCCGCCGATGACCGCTGGTGGGGCAACGACCTCGACGAGGGCGTCCGCCGCCTGGTCCACGCCGACCGGCTGCGCATCCGCTCGGCGGCGCGCATGCGGCGCGTGCCCGGTGAGGGGCCCCGCGCCGTGTGGGCCGCGCCGGGCTTCCCGTCGCGGGGGGTGGGGCTGCGTAGTGGCGGCGGCCGCGAGGTGCGCATCGTGGCCGCCGACGGCGTGCTCGTCGGCACCGTCGACGAGGGCCGGGCCCCTGAGGTCGTCCACCCCGGCGCCGTGTACCTCCACCAGGGCACGGCGTGGCGGGTCACCCACCTCGACCTCGACGACGCCGCCGCCTGGGTCGAGCGCGCCGACGGCTCGGAGGCCACCCAGGCCCGCTCGACGGTGCACATCGGTGTGCTCGAGGAGGAGCGGTCGCGGGCTGTCGGCCGCACCCGCCTCGCCTTGGGCTCGGTCGAGGTCACCTCGCAGGTCACCGGGTACCAGCGCCGCGACGTGGCCAGCGGCGAGGTGCTCGGCACCGTCGAGGTCGACCTACCGCCCAGCCGCCTGGTCACCCGCTCGTTCTGGTACTCGATCGACACCGGGCTCCTCCGGCGGGCCGGCCTGGCCCCCTCGGCCTGGCCCGGCACCCTCCACGCCGTCGAGCACGCGGCCATCGGCCTGCTTCCCCTGTTCACGATCTGCGACCGGTGGGACGTGGGGGGCGTGTCGACCCCGTGGTCGACCGACGTCGGCGGCCCGGCGATCTTCATCTACGACGGCTACCCCGGCGGAGCCGGCATCGCCGAGCTGGGCTACGAGGTCGCCCACCGTCACCTGCAGGCCACCCTCGACACGCTCCACCGCTGCCCGTGTGCCACCGGTTGCCCGTCGTGCGTGCAGTCACCCAAGTGCGGCAACCTCAACGAGCCCCTCGACAAGGACGGCGCCATAGCCCTGCTCGAGGCCACGCGAGCGACCGGAGACGGACCGGTGACGACGGGTCCCTCGACGGTCCTCGCCCGCCTCTCCCCGAGCGATTCGCCGTCGAGCGAGCCTGGCGCAACGATCGGGACCGGGATCTCCAGGAGCTGAACACAGCCTCGAGCGGACCGGGGCGGTGCCGAGGGCCGGCCATGAGGCAGACGGGCGGTGACCGGGGCGGACGATGAGGCGGGGCGGACGGCACCCGCCCGCTTACCAGACCACACCCGCTCACTTACCAGACCACACCCGCTCACCGCTCGACGCGCATGGCGGCCGTCGCCCGCACCGTGGCGTCGGGCAACAGCGGGCCCACCAACGCGACCTCGGTCCGGCTGGGGCAGATGACCTCGACCCGCAGCGTGGCACCCACCTCGGCGGGCCGTGCGACCGACGCCCGGCACTGCGGTGCACCTGCGTCGGCGACCGCCGCCGCAGCTGCACCGGGACGACCGTCGACCGCCACCGCCCGCGCCGCCTCGCGGGCGGCGTGGACGGCGGCGACGTGATCGGCCACCACCAGGCCGGCCTGCACGACGAGCAGCAGGCCGATCAGCAGCACCGGGAGCCCGAGGGCGAGCTCGACGGTCGCCTGACCCCGGTCTCGGGTTCCGGCCCGCCGGCTGGTCCGACGACGACGACGGTGCCGGTGCCGGTCGTGGCGCAGGCTGGCGGTCACAGGCGGCTCTGGAGGTCGTCGAACACGGCGTCGAAGAGCTGACCCACCCGGCCCGAGCCGGTGGCCCAGGTGACGAGGGCGATGGCCACGACGGCGGCGCCGAGCAGCACCAGGGCGTACTCGGCGGTGGCCTGGCCCCGTTCGGAGGTCAGGCGCCGGGCGCACCGGGTGGCTGCGGCGTGCAGGCCGATGACGAGGGGGACGAGGAGACGGTTGTGAAGGGACATGGGAGACCTCCGATGAACAGAGCAGGCCGTCGCTGAGCGGCGGACCCACGGGAGCGGATCGGTGGCGAGGGCCACGACGGGGCGGCACGAGCCGCGAGGTACACGGCCGGGACAGAGCCCGACGCGAGGTGTCAGCGCTGCAGGTCTCCGAGGGCGGAGACGACGGGCGGCACCACGGTGAGCAGGACGAAGGCGGGCAGGGTGCAGCACACGAGCGGGAAGAGCATGCGCACCGGAACCTGGCGGGCCCGGGCCTCGGCCGCTCGGCGGCGGGCCGTGCGCAGCTCGTCGGCCAGTCGGGCCAGGGGTTCGACCACCGCCACGCCGTCGCAGTGGGCGGCGACCAGGATGGCGACGAGCGGACGCGCCGGTGGCCCGGCGCCGGCGACGCGTCCGAGGGCATCGGCCAGCGGCTCACCGTGACCGAAGCGGTCGCCGGCCTGGGCCAGGGCCGGGCCCAGGGGAGCCGGCGCACGGCCCGCGACCACGGGCAGCGCCAGAGGGACGGTCAGGCCGCTCCCCAGGGCGAGGGCGAAGAGATCGACCGCGTCGGGCACCGCGTCGGCCCAGGCCTCGACCGTGGCGCGCTGGCGTCGGCGCCGGCCGAGGCGCGGAGCCAGCGCGGCGCCCAGCAACGGGACCGGGACGAGGGCTGGGGCCACCACGACGAGCATCGCCGCCGCGACCACGGCGCCGCCGAGGACCCGGGCCGCGTCGGGGTCCTCGGAGGCGCCCGCGACGCGCCGGAGGGCCCCGCCGAGCCGGCCCAGCGGGCCGCGGCGGGCCGTGGGCCCCGAGAGCCCGGCGATGGGCAGGCGCGACGGTCGGGGTCGTCGGGGCCACGCCGCAGCCCCGACGAGGGTGACCCAGGCCGGGACGAGCAGGTCGGCGAGCGGGCTCACTGGCGCGCCTCGGGCGCGGGTGGCATCTCGGCCTGCGCAGAAACCAGCAGACGCACGTCCACAGGCGCGGGCACCTCAGCGACCGTCCCCGACGATGCGCTGCATCCACCAGCCGCCGATGGTGTCGAGCACCGCGGCGGTGACCAGGCAGCCCAGGCCCAGAGGCGTGGCCAGCAGCGTGTGAGCCAGCTCGGGATCGGCCGCGGCGCCCATCGCCGCCACCACGACGGGCAGGGCGACGAGTACGGCGGCCGACGCCCGGGCCTGGCTGGCGAGCGACCGGGCCTCGTCGGCCACCACGGCGCGGGCCCGGAGGGTCGCGGCCACGCCGTCGAGGGCCCGGGCCGGGGCCCCGCCGGTGTGCGAGGCCACCTCGAGCGCGCCCACGGCCAGGCGCACCGGCGGACGGGCATGGGCCTCGACCCACGGCTGCAGGGCGGCGGCAAGGCCCGCCCCACCCGCGACCCGCCCGGTCGCCGCCGCCACCGCGGCGCCGTGGGCCCCACCGACGACGGCCGCAGACGACTCGAGGGCAGAGACCAGGTCGAGCCCGCTGCGCAGGTTGCGCCCGGCGTGCTCGAGCAGGTCCGGCAGGCGGGCGTCGGCCCGCCGGTCACCCCTCCCCCGAGCGCAGAGGAGGGCGACGACGCCGACAGCCACCGCGATGGTGCCCAGCGCGACACCGCCGACGGGTCCGCCGCGCGCTGCTCCCAGGGCCACCACCAGCGCCAGGGACCCGCAGGTGACACGGAGCCAGTGTGCCGGGTCGCCATCGATGCCGGCTGCCGCCAACGCTCGGGCCCACGCCCCCGAGACCCGAGCGCTCGACGCTCGCGCCCGCCGCGCCCCGGACGAGGACCGGGGGTCCACCGCGACCTCGGGGTCGGCCCCGAGGCAGGCCGCCCGGTGCAGGCAGACCGCCGCCAGCGCGGGCCCCACGAGCACGATCCCGAGCGCGACGGTCATTGGTGCACCATCTCGGCGTGGAGTGCGTTGACGGCGTTTGTCGTAGCCGGGCACCAATGACCGCTGACGGCTCCGCACGCTCCGCCGTCAGAGAGCCCGTGCTTCCCGGTTCGCTCGCTTCGCTCGCTCACGGCGCGACCTCTTCGACGGGTCGCCGGGCCGGACGACGGGGCTGGTGCCACAGCACCTCGCCGTCACCGAGGGTCCGGGTGCGGGCCGCAGCCTCCGGGTCGGCGACGACCTCGGACACGGCCACCACCCGGCGGGTGCCATCGGCGCGGCGCGCCACCTGGACGATCAGGTCGATGGCGCTGGCGATCTGCTCGCGCACGGCGATGAGGGGCAGCTCCGCGCCGGTGAGCACCATGGTCTCGAGGCGGCGCAGGGCGTCGTCGGGGCTGTTGGCGTGGCAGGTGCTGAGCGACCCGTCGTGTCCGGTGTTCATGGCCTGGAGCATGTCGAGGGCCTCGGGCCCCCTCACCTCGCCGACCACGATGCGGTCGGGTCGCATGCGCAGCGCGGCCCGGACCAGGTCGCGGATGGTGATCGCGCCGGTGCCCTCGGCCGACGCGGGTCGGGCCTCGAGCCGCACGACGTGTTCGCCGGGCAGGTTGAGCTCGGCTGCGTCCTCCACGGTGACGACCCGCTCGGTGGCTCCGACGTGGGCGGCGAGGGCGTTGAGCAGGGTGGTCTTGCCGGCGCCGGCGCCGCCGCTCACGATGACCTGGCGGCGGGTGGCAACGGCGTCGCGGAGCAGCGCGACGACGGGTGCCCCGGCGAAGGCATCGAGCGGCACCGGACGGGCGCCGAAGCGGCGGATCGTGATGCACGGCCCGTCGACCGCAAGTGGAGGGACCACCACGTGGACCCGTGAGCCGTCGGGGAGGCGGGCATCGGCGAGCGGGCTGCTGCGGTCGGCCCGGGCCCCGACCGGAGCCAGCACCCGGACGACCAGCTGGTCAACCGTGCGGCGGTCGACGACGACGCCGCTGCGCTCGAGCCGTCCGCGACGTTCGACCCACACCGGTCCGGGGCCGTTGACCATGACCTCAGACACCGACTCGTCGGCCAGCAGCGGTTCGATCACGCCCAGCCCGGTGGCGCGGGCCCGCACCCGGGCGACGACGGCGCCCACGTGGACCGGCCCGAGCAGTGGGGCGACCTCCCGGACCAGCGCGTCGAGTGAGGCCGGGACGAGGGCGGCCGCTATGGAGGGCGCGGCCAGCACCCGGGCGTGGACGGCATCGTCGACGGCGTCGGTGCCGAGCGCTCCGGGAGCTGCGTCGGACCCCGGCGGGACGACGGACCCGTCAACCTTCATGCCGCCCTCCGCAGCGGGCGCTCGAGGGCACGGGGGAGCCGGGTGCTCAGGAGGCCCGAGTCGACGGCCCGGGCCACGGTGGGGTCGATGGGCACCTCGGCCACGACGGGCGCCCCGACGATGGACTCCACGTCGGCCGCGCCCATGGACCGCCCCGGTTCGGTGACGAGCACCACGCCCGAGGGCCGCACGGGCGCCTCGAGCGCCCGGCGCAGGCCGAGGTAGCACGCCCGGGTGACGAGCAGCGAGCGGGTGGCTTCGGCGACGAGGGGCAGCACCGGGCTCTCCGCGGTCACCACGCCGGCATCGACGACGACCGGGCGCGGGTCGGCACCGAGCACCCGGGCCAGCACCCGGTGGCGCTCGGCGGGGCCCGGTCGGCCCCGGCCCCGGGGCAGGAGGGCCAGGCCGGGGCCGACGGAGAGCTCGAGGCGGGCGAGGGCGTCGCCGGCCACATCGTCGCCCGCTGCGGTCCAACCCGTGAGGCCGGGGTCGCGGGGGTCGGGCAGGCCGAGGGCGACCGGCATGTCACCGGCCAGGTCGGCCACGAGGGCTCCGCCGTCGGCGGCGTGGATGCGAGCGAGGGTCGTGGCGAGGGCGGCGGCCACCACAGTGGTGCCGACGCCGCCCTTCACCGACCAGCAGGTGAGGAGCACGGAGTGCCTCCCGAGCGCGAGAAGAGAGAGATGGTCTCAGCGGGGGAAGCGAGACGCCTACGGTCGCGCGTCCCGCCGTCGTTGGCAAGGGGTTGTGGCGATTTCTTGGAGGTGACGATCGGGCGAAGGCCCGGTGGTCCGTCGTGGCGGCCGACGCCGCGTCCCTAGGGTGGCGGCGTGGAGGCAGCCTTCTTCGACCTCGACAAGACCGTCATCGCCAAGGCCTCCATGGTCGCGTTCGGCCGGCCGCTCTACCGCGCCGGGCTGCTGAACCGCTGGCTGCTCCTGCGGGCCCTCTACGGCCAGCTCGTCTACCTCTACCTGGGCGCCGACGCCGAGCGCATGGCCCGCATGCGCATCAAGGTCCTCGCCCTGACCGCGGGCTGGGACCAGGGGCACGTGAGTCGCATCGTGGCCGAGACCCTCGTCGAGGTGATCGAACCGATCGTCTTCGACGAGGCCGTCGACCTGATCCGCGAGCACCAGGCCGCCGGACGCCGGGTGTACATCATCTCGGCCTCACCGGAGGAGATCGTGGTGCCCCTGGCCCGCTACCTCGGCGTCGACGAGGCCATCGCCACCCAGGCCCGGATCGACGCCCACGGCCGCTACACCGGCGAGGTCGCGTTCTACGCCTACGGGCCGTCCAAGGCCGAGCGCATGCGCGAGGTCGCCACCGAGAGGGGCATCGACCTGGCCGCCTCCTACGCCTACTCCGACTCGGTCACCGACGTGCCCATGCTGGCCGCCGTCGGGCACCCCGTGGCGGTGAACCCCGACCGCGAGCTGGCCCGGGTCGCGGTCGATCGCGACTGGCAGGTGCGCTGGTTCACCCACAAGGTGCCGCTGCGCGAACGGGTCGCCATGCCGGCACCGGGGCCCACCGCCGCGGTGGGCGGCGGGCTGGTGGCCACCGCGGCCGCCGGCACGGCGGCGTTCTGGTGGGTGCGCCGTGACCGCACCGTGAAGGAGACGGCCCGCCAGATCTCGGGCCTCGCCCGGGCCGTTCACACCGTGGGCGGCCCGGCCCGTCGTCTCGCAGCCTCAACCTCCAGGACGCGACCGCGCAAGCGACGACCGATGCTGGTGAGGCGTCAGAGGCGCGGGCGCCAGAGTTCGGTGATCAGACGGCGCGCAGCTTCTTGAAGGCGAGGCCTCCGAGAGCAGCGACGAGGGCGAGGAGGAGGAGCTTCTTGGCCATGGGTCGACCCTAGCCGTCGACCCTCGCCCGGTCCTCCGCCACTCCGAACCGGATCGCCGGGGGTCGCGGTGCCCTACGGTCGACCCATGGAGCTGGTGCTGGTCCGTCACGGTGAGCCCGAGTGGGTGATCGAGGGTCGCAACCAGAACGACCCGGCGCTCACCGCCCGGGGGCGGTCCCAGGCCCTGCGGGCGGCGGGGCGACTGGCCGACCCGGGAGCCGAGCCCATCGACGGTCCCGTCGACCACCTGCTGGTCTCGCCGGCCCGACGGGCGGCCGAGACGGCCGAGCCGTTGGCCGAGGCCCTCGACCTCCCGCCGACCACCAACGGCTGGCTGCTCGAGCTGCAGATGCCCGACGCGTGGGACGACCAGCCCATCGAGGTGGCCCACGAGGCCTTCGCCCAGCAGCGGGGCCAGCCCCGCCAGGCGTGGTGGGACGGGCTGCCCGGCGCCGAGTCGATGCGCGAGTTCCACGACCGCGTCGCCGGCGGCATCGACGCCGTCCTCGCTGGCTGGGGGCTCACCCGCTCGGCGGAGCACAACCTCTGGACCGTCGACGGCGACGCCCCCGAGCGGGTCGTCGCCGTGGCCCACGCCGGCACCAACAGCACCATCATCGCCCACCTCCTCGGCGTCGAGAAGGAACCGTGGGAGTGGGAGCGCTTCCACATGGGTCACGCCTCGGTCGCGGTGCTGCGCACCCAACCCTTGGCCGGCGCCGCCATCTGGTCGCTGCGGGCCCTCGGCGACGCCGGGCACCTCGACCTGCCCGATCGCACCGCCTGACGACGACCGCAGCCACCGGCAGCTCTCTCCCGCCGCCGTCAGAGGCACGGGACCCGTCAGAGGGGGTCAGACGGCCAGGAGGTCGCGGGCGCCGGTGTCGGAGGAGGGATGGCGCAGCTTCGACATCGCCCGAGCCTCGATCTGGCGGATGCGCTCCCGGGTGAGGTTGAAGTGCTCACCGACCTCTTCGAGGGTGCGCGGCTCGCCGCGGTCGAGCCCGAAGCGGAGCTTCAGGATCTCGCGCTCACGGTCATCGAGCGGGGCGAGGAGGCGGTTGATCTCGTCGGGCAGCAGGGCGGTGGCGGCCACCTCGAAGGGCGACTCGGCCGAGCGGTCCTCGACGACGTCGCCCAGCTCGGCGTCGCCGTCCTCGCGGAGCGGCTCGGAGAGCGAGAGGGGCTCCGCCGCGAAGCGCAGAGCCTCGGTGACCTTGTCCTCGGGCATCTCGACCTCGGCCGAGAGCTCGGCGAGGGTGGCGGGTCGACCGAGCTTGAGCTCGAGGCGGGCCCGGGCCTTCTGCAGCCGGGCGAGGGTGTCGCCGGCGTGGACCGGGAGCCGGATGGTGCGCCCGGTGTTGGCGATGCCGCGGGTGATGGCCTGGCGGATCCACCAGGTCGCGTACGTGGAGAACTTGAAGCCCTTGCGCCAGTCGAACTTCTCGACCGCGTGCATCAGACCGAGGTTCCCCTCCTGGATCAGGTCGAGGAGCGGCAGGCCCGAGGCCTGGTACTTCTTGGCGATCGACACCACCAGGCGGAGGTTCGACTGGACGAAGGTGCGCTCGGCCTGCTCGCCGTCGCGCGCCGTTCGGCGCAGCTCTCGCTTCTTGGCCGGGGTCACCTTCTCGCCGGACTCCAGGGCGCCTCGCGCCTCGGCGCCCGCCTCGATGGCCTGGGCGAGGCGGACCTCGTCGTCCTTCGTGAGCAGGGGGTACTGCCCGATGTCGGTGAGGTAGAGGCGGACGAGGTCCTCCTCGTCGCGCTCGACGCGCTCCTTTGCCAACGTCTTCATCCTCTGCTGCTACGGGCCTCGGGGGCCGGTCGGTCGGTCGGTGGCGGGGGCTCCGGTGCGCCCGCCGGCGGTTGGGGCCGGGCACGGCACTCCTGGCGCAGACCCCCCAGCCTCAGTTCTCCTGATCACTCACGATACCGGGACGGTCAATACCCTCCGCACCCGGTCTGAACACCCCACTCCCAGGCTCATCGGTCACTGCGCGTGAGCTTTGACTCTTCGCGGCCACCCAGGGCGAATGGGCGCCGATCACCCGGAAAGGGTTCCGAGCGGCACCAGGCCCATCCCCCCTGAGGTCACGAGGGTCGACTCCATCGCCGACACGGTCGTGGCCGCCGCCGCTGCGGCGTCGGCGTCGGCCCCGATCAGCGCCTCGAGCAGCCCCTCCCCGTCGTGCCACAGCTCGCCCAGATCGGCATGGGCGTGGCCGAGGGTGCGGACCACCCCGCGGTCGGACCGAGGGTCTGCGCCGCGCCGGTGAGCGTGCCAGGCGACCAAGAGGTGCGGCACCACGACGCGGTGGACCCCGGCCAGGCGATCGATCGACGTCACCGCCACCTCGAGGCCGGCGACCACCCCGGCGGTACCCGTCGACGGCGCCGCGACCCAGCTCTCGGGGTCGGTGCCGGTCGGGCGGGGCAGGTGGCGCCGCAGGGCGGCGGCGTGGTCGCCCAGCACCCGTGACAGCTCGGCCAGGTGCACCCGCACCCCGGCCTCGGGGGTCGTCGGCACCCACCCGCCGGTCACCGCGAAGAGCTGCTCGCACCACCAGGCGCCAGCACCGAGGGCCGTGCCCAGGGCGAGCACACCCTCCGGGGCGCCGGGTCGGTCGGGCCCCGGGGTGGCGGGGGAGGGATCATCGGCCATGGGCGAAGCGTAGGACCCGGCCGTCGCAGCGTCGTCCCGCCCGACGTCGTCCGAGCGCGCCGGGGGCATGCCCGCTCAGCCGTGGACGGTCGGCTCGACCGCGGGGTCGTCGACGACCGCACCGGTCAGCAGGGGGACGATCTCCACCAGGGCGATGGCGGCGAGGATGAGAGCCGCACCGCCCAGGCCCCTCCAGCCCAGGTCCTCGCCGGTGGCGACGCCGAGGATGCCGGCCGAGACGGGCTCGATCAACAGGATCAGCGCGGCGCGCGACGAGGGCACGACCCGCTGGCCAGCCACCATGGCGAAGAAGGCCACGGCCGTGGCGAACACCCCCGTGAACGCGGCCGCCCCCCAGGCTGCGAGCGGGAAGCCGTAGCCGCCGAGGCCGAACCCGGGCACGGCGCACAGGACCCCGACGGTGAGCACCTGGACGAAGGTGAAGCGCACGGGGTCGAGGCGATCCGCGCCCCGGCCCACGGCGACGAGGTGGGCGGCGAAGCCGACGGCGCACCCCACCGTGAGGACCTCGCCCCACCCGGGGCCGGCCCCGCCGCCGCCCGAGAGCAGGTAGAGGCCGGCGACGGCGACGAGCACCCCGACCACGATGCGGCGCTCGGGGAGGCGCCGGTCGAGCACCGCCACCATCACCGGGACGAAGACCACCAGCAGGTAGGTGATGAACGCCGAGGTGGCGCTCGGCGTTGAGCGGAGGCCGAAGGTCTGCAGCAGGTACGCGGCGGCCAGGAACCCCCCGGCGCCGACCCCGAGCGTGACCTCCTCGCGGGCCCACCGGCCCGGCCGCC
This sequence comes from Iamia sp., assembly GCF_035575815.1. Taxonomy (NCBI): domain Bacteria; kingdom Bacillati; phylum Actinomycetota; class Acidimicrobiia; order Acidimicrobiales; family Iamiaceae; genus Iamia; species Iamia sp. Next base: position 2,699 of record NZ_DATLXO010000124.1, on the reverse strand, counting down.
GCCACGCGAAGGGGGCCAAGACCACGGTGGCGATGAGGAAGCGAGCCCCGAGGAACGGCGTCGGTTCGGCCTGCTCCACCGCTCGCTGCATCACCAGGAACGTGCTGCCGAAGAGAAGCCCGGCGAACGCCAGCGCCGCAGTGCCCGCGGCCCGGCCCGTCACCGCTGCGCTCCCCCGCTCACCGTCCCCGGTGCGGGGGCCGGGGCGGAGGCGGTCACGAGGCCAGGAGGAGGTCGAGCGCGACCAGTGCCTCGGCCGGATCGGCCACGACGATGCCGGCCAGGCCGGCCCGCTCGGCGCCGGCGACGTTGCCGGGGTGGTCGTCGAGGAACACGGCCCGCGCCGGGTCGGCCACCCCGAGCAGGTCGAGGGTGTGGAGGTAGATCCGGGGGTCGGGCTTGCGCATGCCCACCGCCGAGGAGTCGACGACGGCGTCGAACAGGTCGTCGACGGGGATCCGGTCACGCCAGGCGTCGGAGCCCTCCCGGACGTTGTTGGTGCAGAGCGCGGTGCGGTAGCCCTCGACCCGCAGCGCCCGGACCCGTTCGATCACGGCGTCGTGGACGGCCAGGCGGCCCATCATGGTGCCGAAGGCCGCCCAGTCGATGGTGAGACCGGCCCCCTCGGCTTGGGCGCTCACCCAGGTGACCCACTCGACGATCGGCGCCTCGCCCCGCTCGACGCGGTGCCACATGTGGTCGGTGTCCTCGTCGTAGGGGCCGAGGAGCAGGGCCAGGGCGACCTCCCGGCTCTCGGCGCCGGTCACCAGCTCGGCGATGGCGTCGAAGGCCGAGGTGATCACCACGCCGGAGAGATCGAAGACCACAGCATCGAACCTGCGCTCGCTCATTGGTGCTCGCTCACAGGCGGGCGCTCCGGAGGTCGCTGGCCAAGATGGCCTTGGCCCCGAGGTCGGCAAGGGCATCGATGACGTCGTTCATCTCGGCCTTGGGCACCAACGCCCGCACCGCCACCCACGCGTCGTCGCGCAGCGGGGCCACGGTGGGCGACTCGAGGCCGGGGGTCAAGGCGACGGCGGGCTCGAGGAGGTCGCGGGGGCAGTCGTAGTCGACCATGACGTACTGCTGGGCCACGGCGACACCCTCCAGGCGGCGCAGCACCTGGCGGCGCGAGGCCTCGTGGCCGTCGTCGGTGGACGGGCCGCCGGCGTCGGGCGACCGCTGGATCACGACCGCCTCGGAGGTGCACAGCGTCTCGCCGAAGGCGACCAGGCCGTGGGCGGCGAGGGTGCGCCCGGTGCTCACCACATCGGCAATGGCGTCGGCCACGCCCAGCTCGACCGAGATCTCCACCGCGCCGTCGAGGCGGACGACCTCGGCCTCGATGCCCCGCCGGGCGAGGTCGTCGGCGACCAGGCGGGGGTACGACGTCGCGATGCGCTTGCCGGCCAACTCGCCCACGGTCCAGTCGGCGCCCGTGTCGGGGGCGGCGTAGCGGAACGAGGAGCGGCCGATGCCGAGGGCCAGGGCCTCGGTGACCGGGGCTCCGGAGTCGAGGGCCATGTCCCGGCCGGTGATCCCCAGGTCGATGTCGCCGGAGCCCACGTAGACGGCCACGTCGCGGGGGCGCAGGAAGTAGAAGCGCACGCCGTTCGCCGGATCGACCACGGTGAGGTCGCGACCCTCGGGGCGGCTGCGGTAGCCGGCCTCGACGAGCATGGCAGTGACGCCATCTGCGAGCGAGCCCTTGTTGGGCAGGGCAACGGTGAGCATCAGGTCCTCGGCTCGAGACGGTTCGGCGGACAGTGGCCGGGCACGGAACGGCGGCGAGTCGCCATCAGAGCAGGTCTCCTGCCCCGTCCGACACCGAATCGCTGTCGAATCGCCATCGGACCCGCCGGCACCAGCAGGCGTCGCCGGTTGCGGCGGCCGCACGGTCGACGATCCTCGTCGCCACCGCACCACGTCGCTAGCTCACGCGCCCGCCGTCGGCCGGTTGGTTGAACGCAAGGGCAAGGCCGGGTGCTCACCGTTGGCAGTCGACCGCGATCGCCAACGCAGCGCAGACCGCAGCCATCTGCTGCGGTCCGACCGTGCACATCCGTTCGACGAGGTAGGCCTTCGGCATCAGCTCCACGTTGTCGAGCCACGCCGCGCACGGCTCGGACACCCCGTCGTCCACGTCGAGCGGCACCTCGGTCGGGATCCCTCGAACGGTCCGGGTGAGGGGTGCGGTGAGGAGCTGGCGCAGCCACGGGATCGCGGCGTCGCGACTGAGCACGAGATACGGACGGCGACCGGCGACGGGCGATTCCGCCCACCAGACCTCGCCGCGGGCTACCACGGCTCGACGGCGATGGAGCGCTCCGCGCGCGCCTCGTCGGCCTCGGTCGGTTCCGGCGGTGGACAGCGCCGGTAACCCTCGACGATCGCCCGATCGATCTCGGCCCGTTCGGCGTCGTCGGTCAGCTGCACCAAGGCGGTGCGCACGGCCTCTGTGCGCGTGGTGTACCGGCCCTGGGTCACGAGCTGGTCGACACGCTGCACCAGCTCGTCGGGCAACCGGACGGCAACTGTTGTCATACGAGAAGCATAACGACGCGTCGTACGGCTTGAGCGACCGGATGTGTGCCACCGAGGATCACCCTGGTACAGAGCTGGGTCGCCAGGGCCGCGTCAGAGGTGCCGGTAGACATCGGCGGGGGTGATGCCGCGGGCCACCATCACGACCTGGAGCC
>NZ_DATLXO010000123.1:0-50206 GCF_035575815.1 Iamia sp. | reverse complement strand
CCCCGAGCGCGCCGCGGTGCTGTTCGGGGCGGCGGCCTGGATGCGGGCCCGGCGCGACGAGCTGGCCGCCCGCCAGGTGCACGAGGCGGCCAAGCCGTGGGACCAAGCCGACGCCGATGTGTGCGAGGCGATGGACTTCTGCGAGTACTACGGGCGCGAGATGCTCCGCCTCGATGCCGGGGGCGAGGTGCAGTCACCGCCGGGGGAGGCCAACCGCCTGACCTATGAGGGCAAGGGCGTCACCGCGGTGATCGCCCCGTGGAACTTCCCCCTCGCCATCGCGTGCGGGATGACCGTGGCCGCCCTGGTGGCCGGCAACCCGGTGGTGCTCAAGCCCGCCGAGCAGACGCCGGCAGCGGCGTGGTCGCTGGTCGAGGCCCTCACCGCCGCCGGGCTGCCCCCCGGCGTCCTCGGCTTCGTGCCCGGACGGGGGGAGGAGGTCGGCGCCCGCCTCGTCGACCACCCCGATGTCGCCGTCATCGCCTTCACCGGCTCGCGCCCCGTGGGCCTGGCGATCAACGCCGCCGCCGCGGTCACCCACCCCGGCCAGCGCCACGTGAAGCGGGTCATCGCCGAGATGGGGGGCAAGAACCCGCTGATCGTCGATGCCGACGCGGACCCCGACGAGGTGGTGCCCCTCGTGGTGCGCTCCGCCTTCGGCTTCTCGGGCCAGAAGTGCTCGGCCCTCTCCCGGCTGATCGTGCTCGACCGGGCGTGGGACGCCATCGTGCCCCGGCTGGTCGCCGCCGTCGCCGAGCTCGTCGTCGGATCGGCCTCCGACATGGGCACGCAGGTGGGGCCGGTCATCGACGCCGATGCCCACGAGCGCCTGCGCGGCGTCATCGCCACCGCGGGACAGCACGGCACGGTGGCCCTTGCCCGCGACGACGCGCCGAACGAGGGCTTCTACGTCGGGCCCACGGTGGTGACCGACGTCGACCCCTCGTCTCCGCTGGCGCGGAACGAGCACTTCGGCCCGGTGCTGAGCGTGTTCCGGGCCCGGGACCTCGACGAGGCCATCGCCCTGGCCAACGACACCGACTACGCCCTCACCGCCGGGGTGTGCAGCCGATCACCGTCGACCGCTGAGCGGTGCCGCGCCGAGCTGCACGCCGGCAACGTCTATGTGAACCGCGACATCACCGGGGCGGTCGTCGGCCGCCACCCCTTCGGCGGCGTCGGGCTCTCCGGGGTCGGCTCCAAGGCCGGTGGCCCCGATTACCTGCTCCAGATGCTCGACCCCCGGGCGTCGAGTGAGAACACGGTGCGCCAGGGCTTCGCCCCTGGCTCCTGATCGGCCGACGCTCGTGACCCTGGCGGTGGGCGTCGGCCCGCGGCACGGGTGTGTCGTCCGAGGCGGAGCGGAGGTGACCCGCGTCCTACGCTGACGGCCGCATCGACCCCAGGAGGACCCCACGGTGACCGTCCACGAGCGTCCCTTCGGCCGCACCTTCGAGGACTTCGAGGTGGGCGACGTCTACCGCCACTGGCCCGGCAAGACGATCACCGAGTACGACGACCACCTGTTCTGCATGATCACCATGAACCACCACCCGCTGCACACCAACGACTGGTTCGCGGCCCAGGCCCCCCAGGGCCGCAACGTCGTGGTCGGCAACCTGGTGTACTCGCTGGTGCTGGGCCTGAGCGTCCCCGACGTGTCGGGCCAGGCCGTGGCCAACCTGGAGGTCGAGGTGCTCAAGCACGCCAAGCCCACCTTCCACGGCGACACCATCCACGCCGAGACGCGGGTGCTCGACAAGAAGCTGACCTCCAAGGGCGACCGGGGGATCGTGACGGTCGAGACCAAGGGGCTCAACCAGCACGGCGACGAGGTCTGCTACTTCCGCCGCAAGGTGATGGTCTGGACCAACGCCGCCGCTCCCGGGCGACCCCGCCCCTATGACGTCGATGCCGTGTGGGCCGACGAGGGGGCCTAGTCAGGTGGCGTCCTCCGACCTCAGCCCCGGCACCGACGGGCACGGGGCGCCCGACGCGCGGGTGATGCTGGCGGCCGCCTCGGGGTTCTCGGTCGGGGCCGGGGACTACGAGCGGGGGCGCCCGTCGTATCCCGCCGATGCGGTCGAGCTGCTGTGCCGTGAGCTCGGCATCGGACCCGGCGCAACGGTGCTCGACCTCGCCGCCGGCACCGGCAAGCTCACGCGCCTCCTGGTGCCGACCGGGGCCGAGGTGGTGGCGGTCGAGCCGGTGGCCGAGATGCGGGCCCTGCTCGAGGCCTCGACGCCGACGGTCGACGTGCGTGATGGAACCGCTGAGCACCTGCCGTTGGCGGGCGCGTCGGTCGATGCCGTCACCGTGGCCCAGGCCTTCCACTGGTTCGACGCCGAGGTCGCGCTGCGCGAGATCGCCCGGGTGCTGCGCCCCGGCGGCGGGCTCGGGCTGATCTGGAACGAGCGCGACACGCGTGAGCCGTGGGTGGCCGAGCTCAGCCGGCTCATCCGGTGGGACCAGCGGGGCGAGTGGCAGGTGCCCTACACCGTGGAGGACGACTGGGTGGCGCGGATCGAGGCTCTCGACGTGCCCTTCGGGGCCGTCTCCCGGCACGACACGACCTACCGCCAGCGGATGGACGTCGACACCCTCGTCGCCCGGGTGCTGTCGACGTCGTACATCGCCTCGCAGCCCCCCGAGGCTCGGTCGAGCCTGGCGGCCGAGGTGCGGGCCCTGGTGGCCGACGTTGCCGAACCCTTCGACCTGCCGTACGTCACCGTCGTGTACTGGTGCCGGCGGAACCCCTGAGCGCCCAGCCACCGGCGGCCGCCGGCGGCGAGGCCCCGGCCCCCGCTGGCGTTGCTCCGTCGGCCGTCGAATCGACAGCGAATCGCTCCCCGATGCCCGGCGGTCCGTCGGTCGACGAATCGACAGCGAATCGCTCCCCGACGGCTGAGGGATCGGTGGAGGAGGTGGTCGGGTGGTTCGCCGCCGGCGGCCGCGACCTGCCGTGGCGTGGGACCCGCGACCCGTGGGCCGTCCTCGTCTCCGAGCTCATGTTGCAACAGACCGGCGTGGCTCGGGTCCTGCCCCGCTACGTCGCCTTCCTCGAGCGGTTCGGGACCCCGGCGGCCTGCGCCGCAGCACCGGTGGGCGACACTGTGGCGCTCTGGCAGGGCCTCGGGTACAACCGCCGGGCCGTGAACCTGCACCGGTGCGCGGTCGCGATCACCACCGCCCACGGTGGCCAGCTCCCCACGACGCTCGACGGGTTGCTGGGACTCCCCGGCATCGGCCCCTACACGGCGCGCGCCGTGCTGGCCTTCGCCTACGAGCAGCCGGTCGGGGTGCTCGACGTCAACGTGCAGCGCGCTCTGTCCCGCCTGCACGGCCGACCCGTCACCCAGCCCGACGCCGATGCCCTCGCCGCCCACGCCGCGGCCCTCCCGGGCGGCGCGTGGGCCTGGAACCAAGCCGTGATGGAGCTGGGCGCCACGGTGTGCCGACCCCGCCCCCGATGCGCTGAGTGCCCGGCGATGACCCGCTGTGCCTGGCGCGAGGCGGGCCCGATCGAGCCCGACCCCTGGGTGAGGGCTCGCCCCCAGTCCCGCTTCGAGGGCAGCGATCGCCAAGGCCGAGGCCGCCTCGTCGACGCCCTCCGATCGGGTCCGGTCGCCGAACCCGACCTCCCAGAGGTGATGGGCTGGCCCGACGACCCAGAGCGTTCGACGAGAGTGGCGGCCACCCTCGAGGCCGACGGCCTCGCAACCCACGCCGAAGATGGCACCTGGCACCTGCCCTGACGCAGGCACGGCCAGCCCGGTCCCCATGGAGACGCGAGCAGCAACGCGCGGGGCCGACAACCCCGTGAGGTGGACGCCCGACGGACCGGAAGGCGACCGGCGTCGCCCGCAGCGAAGCGCAGCCGCGCAGCGAGCTTGCGAGCGGAGCCAGAGCGAGCATCGAACGGGCGGTGCTGGTCGCCCACCCCGTCCAGCAGGGCGTTCGGAGCCCTATCCGGCGAGGCTGCTGCGGCCGTCGGTGCGCCACCAGGAGGCGGTGAGCTGGAGGCCCTCGGTCGAGGCACGCGGGGCCAGCTCCTCCCAGAGCCGCTTGTAGCCGGTGGCGGCGATGAGCCACCGGCCGTTCTGGCGCACGTAGCGGTCCTCGTAGAAGCCGGCGCCGCGGATGGTGATGTCGAAGTCCAACATGATCACCGTGTCCTCCATGGCCCAGGTGCCGGTGGCGTCAGTGGCGGACGTGAGGCGGATCTCGGGGTGGTGGCAGTGGTGCGCGGAGTGGAACGACTCGGCGCCCATCGAGCGCTGGAGGAAGTCCAGCACCGCGTCGCGCCCCGAGAAGGAGTTGGTGCCCCCGGAGTAGGTCGCCTCGACGTCGGGGATGAGGAGCGTCTCCATCTCCTCCCAGCGCTTCTGGTCGAGGCAGCGGAAGTAGGCGTACTTCAGCTGCTCGATGTGGTGGATCGCCACGAGGTCGTCGAGCGTGATGTCGGGCATCTCAGGACCCTTCGGTCAGGAAGGCGCTGATGAGCGGGTTCACCACGTCGGGGGCCTCGACGTGGAGGAAGTGGCCGACGCCGTCGACCACCTCGGCGCGCGACCCGGGTGCGGGCAGGTGCGCCTCGACGTCGACGACGAGCTCGGCGCCGAGGCAGCCGTCGGTGGCGCCGTGCAGGTAGAGCGTGGGGATCGGCGTCGGGGTCGTCCACCCGGCCTGGGCCTCATCCAGGGCGGGATCGGTCGGGCCCGTGCCGAGCGTGGCCCGGTAGTAGCCGAGGGCGGCGGCCAAGCAGGCTGGGTCGCGGAGCGCCGCCTTCACCGCCGGCAGATCTTCGGCGGCGTCGAAGCCCGGAGACCAGTCGGCCCACAACCGGTCGATGAAGGCGAGGTCGTCGGCTGCCACCGCCCCTTCGGCCAGTGGGCTCTGGAAGAAGAACATGTACCAGCTCCGACGCAGCTGGTCATAGGAGGTGAACCCGCCGAGCATGGCCGCCGCGGGCGGCACCGCGAGGGTGACGACCCGGCGCCACAGGTTCGGCTGCCAGCCGGCGGCGGCATAGGCCGCCATCGCCCCCCAGTCGTGGCCCACGACCACTGCGTCGGGGCCACCGCCGAGGGCGTCGTGGAGGCGGTTCGCGTCGCGGGCGAGGGCCCCGACCTGGTAGAGCCCGTCGTCGGGCACCGACGTGGGGGCGTAGCCCCGCAGCCACGGGGCGACGGGTCGGAACCCGGCGTCGGTGAGGGCGGGGATGAGGTGGCGCCACGTGGTCGCGGCGTCGGGGAAGCCGTGCAGCAGCAGGGCCAGCGGTGCGTCGGGATCGGCGCGGGGGTCGGTGAGCCAGGCCACGTCGAGGTCGCCGAGGTCGGTGTGCCCGAGGGTCAGACCCGGCGGGAGATCGGGAGGAGCGTCCATCGGGGCGGGACGGTACACAGCGCGGCGGCGTGATGGGGCTCGTCTGCTCGCGGGCGATGCGAGTCTGCTCGCGCCCGTATCTGTCATTTCGGTCACACACCGTCCATGGTCCGGCCACCTCCACTACGGTTCGCCGCCACCTGGGGGCGGTGACGAGGGGAAGAGCGCGCGCATGGTCAACATCACGTTCTGGGGCGTCCGAGGATCGACGCCGTGTCCGTGTGCAGACAACCAGCGCTACGGGGGCAACACCGCCTGCGTGTCGATCGAGCGCCCCGGGCACCAGCCGATCATCCTCGACCTCGGCACCGGTCTGCGGTTCTTCGGCGAGACCCAGCCCACCGACGGCACGTTCGCGGCCCACGCCTTCGTCACCCACATGCACTGGGACCACGTCCAGGGCCTCCCGTTCTTCACCCCGGTGCTGGCCCCCGGCGCTCACCTCACCGTCCACGCCCCGCGGCCGTCGGCGGGGGTCAGCCTGGCCGACGCCTTCAGTGAGTTCATGCGCCCGCCCTACTTTCCGGTGCGGGTCGAGCAGCTCCACGGCCACATCGAGTTCGTCGACTTCGACGACGGCGAGGCGGTCGAGGTCGACGGGGCGACGATCCGGGCCTGGGCGGTGCCCCACGTCGGCGCCACCAACGGCTACCGGGTCGAGGTGGACGGTGTGTCGATCGCCTACATCAGCGACCACCAGCAGCCCACCGACGGCACCGATCGCATCGCCGAGGGGGCCCTCGCCCTCTGCGACGGGGCCGACCTGGTGATCCACGACGCCCAGTTCACCCACGGCGACTTCGCCCGAAAGTCCGACTGGGGCCACTGCACCGTCGACTACGCGGTGCACGTGGCCGCCACCGCCGGGGCCCGCCGCCTAGCCCTGTTCCACCACGATCCCGAGCGTCACGACGACGCCGTCGACGCCCTGCTCCGCCACGCCCGGGTGCTCGGCGCCGAGCGGGGCCTCGAAGAGGTCATCGCCGGCGCCGAGGGCACGACCGTGGCGCTCGCCCCCCGGAACCCGTGCCCGTCCAACGCGGTGATCTCGTCGCCGGTGCACGTCGGCCATGCCCTCGGTGCCATGTCCGAGCTGGCCACCGGGCGCGCCGCCACCGGTTCCTAGGACCGGCGATCGCCACCGCGTCGCGCGCCCGTCGGCCCGGTCGCGGCTGAGCGATGGACTTCACCGAGGATCCTGACCACGTCGCGCTGGGGGCCGGCGTCCGGGCCGTCACCGGGCAGTTCGACGACGACTACTGGTCGGCGTGTGATCGCGAGCACCGGTTCCCGTGGGAGTTCTACGGGGCCATGGCCGAGGGCGGTTGGATCGGCGTGGCGCTCCCCTCGGAGCACGGAGGCGGCGGGTGCGGCATCACCGAGGCCGCCATCGTGATGCGCGAGGTGGCGGCGTCGGGCGCGGCCATGAACGGCTGCACCGCGCTGCACCTGACCGTGTTCGGGCTCGAGCCGGTGGTGCGCTTCGGCTCCGAGCGCTTGAAGCAGGCGTTCCTGCCCCGTGCCGCGGCGGGTGACCTGCACGTGGCGTTCGGCGTCACCGAGCCCGACGCCGGCACCGACACCTCACGGATCACCACCCGGGCCGAGCGCGTCGGCGACGACTGGCGCATCTCGGGCCAGAAGATCTGGACCTCCAAGGCCGAGGAGTCCGAGGTCTGCCTCCTGCTCGCCCGCACCGGCCACGACGACACCGACCGCCTGGGCGGGCTCAGCCTTTTCCTCGTCGACCTCGACCCCGACCACGTCACCATCCGGCCCATCGCCAAGACGGCGCGCAACGCGGTGGGCAGCTGTGAGGTCTTCTACGACGACCTGCCCGTCGAGGGTTGGCGGCTGGTGGGCGAGGAGGGCCGAGGCTTCGCCCAGCTGCTCTCGGGGCTCAACCCCGAGCGCATCCTGATCGCGGCGGAGGCCGTGGGCACCGGCCTGGCGGCCCTCCACCGCGCCGTCGCCTACGCCTGTGGGCGCGAGGTCTTCGGGCGGCCCATCGGGGCCAACCAGGCCATCAGCCACCCCTTGGCCGACGCCCACGCCCGCCTGCGCGCCGCCTGGCTGATGACCGAGATGGCGGCGTGGCGCTACGACCACGGCCTTCCGTGTGGCGAGGAGGCCAACACGGCCAAGTACCTGGCGGCCGAGGCCGGGTTCGACGCGTGTGACCGTGCGATCCAGGTCCACGGCGGGTTGGGCTTCGCCGAGGAGTACCACGTGGGTCGCTACTGGCGCGAGGCCCGGATCATGCGGGTGGCCCCGGTGAGCCAGGAGATGACGCTGAACCACCTGGCCCAGAAGGTGCTCGGCCTGCCGCGCAGCTACTGAGGCTCGCGAGGCGCGCCGGGCGGAGCGGGGGCTCGCGTACCCTGACGACCCATCAGGTCGCCCCGGCCTGGCCCGACCGGAGGTCCCATGTCCGATCCCGCCATCGACCCGGCCAGCTACCGACAGGTGCTCGGCCACTTCCCGACCGGGGTCACCGTGATCACCGCCGAGGGCGACGGAGGGCGCGTCGGGCTGGCCGTGGGGTCGTTCTTCTCGGTGTCGCTCGATCCTCCGCTGGTGGGCTTCTGCGCCGGGCACCAGTCGTCGAGCTGGCCGAGGATCCGTGCCGCCGGGCGGTTCTGCGTGAACGTCCTCGCCGCCGATCAGGAGCACGTGTGCCGGGTGTTCGCCGGCAAGTCCGACGACAAGTTCGCCGGGCTGGGCTACGACGCCGCCCCGCACTCCGGCGCCCCGCGCATCGCCGACGTGCTGGCGTGGGTGGATTGCGAGCTCGAGGTCGTCCACGCCGCCGGTGACCACGACATCGTGATCGGGCGGGTGCACGATCTCGCCGTGGTCGACGAGGGCACCCCGCTGGTGTTCTTCCGCGGCGGCTACGCCGAGGTGGCGCGCTGAGCGACCAGGCCCAGGTGTTGACGCTCAGGCGGTGACGTTCACGCGGTGACGTCGAGGGCGGTCAGGAGGAAGGCCAGCACCTCGGCCTCCTTGCGCCAGGCGTCGTAACGGCCCGACGGCCCGCCGTGGCCCGCCCCCAGCTCGACGCGCAGCACGACGGGGCGCTCCGGTGCCGCCTCGGTGTGCTCGCGCAGGCGCTGCACCCATGTCGCGGGCTCGTGCACGCCGACGCGGGGGTCGTGGCGCCCGCCGGTCGCGTAGATCGCCGGGTAGGGGCCCGAGCCCACGTTCTCGGTGGGGCTGTAGCCCCGCATCACCGCGAACGCCTCGGGGTCGGTGATGGGGTTGCCCCACTCCTCCCACTCGGTGGCGGTGAGCGGCGCCTCGGGGTCGAGGATCGTGTTCAGCGCATCGACGAAGGGCACCTCGGCCACCACGGCCCGGAACCGCTGCGGGGCCCGGTTGACCGCGGCGGCGACGAGCAGCCCGCCAGCGCTCCCGCCGCGGGTGGCGATGCGATCCGGGGCGGCCCAGCCCTCGGACGCGAGGTGGTCGGCGACGGCGACGAGGTCGGCGAAGGAGCTCGGCTTGGCCGCGAGCTTGCCGTCCTCGTACCAGCGCCGACCCATCTCCCCGCCGCCCCGCACGTGGGCCACGGCGAAGGTGACCCCCCGATCGAGCAGGGACAGGCGGGCGATCGAGAACCACGGGTCCATGCTGATCTCATAGGCCCCGTAGCCGTAGAGCACGAGGGGGGCGGTGCCGTCGGGGGCCACGTCGGCCCGGTGGACGATCGAGACGGGCACCTCGGCCCCGTCACCCGACGGGGCCCACACCCGAGCCGTACGGTACGCGCCGGGGTCGAAGTCGCCCAGCACCGGCATCCGCTTGAGCTGGAAGCGCTCACCGGTGGCCAGGTCCTCCTCGAACACGGTCCCTGGGGTGGCGAGCGACTGGTAGCTGAAGCGGAACCGGCGAGTGTCCCACTCCTCGTTCGCGGCGCCGCCGAGGGTGTAGCCGGCGTCGGGGAACGTGAGGTCCCGGCTGGCGGCGGCCACCGTGGCCGGGTCGGGGGCTCCCCCGCCCCTGTCGAGGGCGGCCACGTCGATGACCCGCAGGGCGGGGCGGCCCTCGGAACGGAGGTGGAGGACGAGGTGGTCCCGGAACGCCTCCACGCCGAGCAGCCGGGTGCCCGGCGAGTGGGCGACGACCGGCTGCCAGCGGCCGCGGTCGGGCGCCGCGAGGGGAGCCCGCCACAGTGCGAAGTCGAGGGCGTCGTCGTTGCTCACCAGGTAGAGCCAGTCGCCGTGGTGCGCGACCTGGACCTCCACCCCCTGGCGGCGGGGGATCGCCAGGCGGGCGCCGGCCTCGGGGGCGTGGGCGTCGACGAGGCGGAGCTCGGAGGTCACCGCGCTGCCCACGTCGACGGTGATGAGGTCGCCGCTGCGGCTGGACCCGACCCCGACGAAGAAGCGGTCGTCGGGCTCCTCGAGCACGAGCGGGTCCTCGGCGCCGGTGGGGTTCGCGCCGAGGTGGTGGGTGTGCACGCGCCACGGGCGGTGGGCCGGGTCGAGGGTGGTGTAGAGGAACGCTTCGCTGTCGGCGGCCCAGGCGAAGCCGTAGGACACGTTCGCGATGGCGACCGGGAGGTCGCGGCAGGTGCGCAGGTCGCGCACCCGCAGCTCGTGGGCCTCGGAGCCGTCGACATCCAGCGCGTAGGCCAGGAGCCACCCGTCGGGGCTGATGTCGGCCACACCGACCGAGAGGTACCCGAGGCCCTCGGCGAGGGCGTTCTCGTCGAGGATCAGCTCGACCGGTGCATCCGCCGCAGGGCCCGAGCCGTCGCCGACGTCGGGCCGGCGCTCGTGGATGGCGTAGGAGGCTCCCTCCTCGGTGCGGGTCTGGTACCACCAGCCGCCCTTGCGGTGCGGCACCGACATGTCGTCCTCCTGGGTGCGGGCCCGGATCTCGGCCTCGATCTCGTCGATGAGGGGGGCCAGCGGCGCGAGCACGGCCTCGGCGTGGGCGTCCTCGGCCTCGAGCAACCGCAGGAGGGCGGCGTTGGAGTGGTCCCGCATCCAACCGAGGTCGTCGGCCTCGTCGTGACCGTGGCGGATCCGGCGGGCTGCCCGGCGCGGGGCGACGGGAGCCTCGGCCGGGGCGAAGCGGGGACGGGGGGTGCTCGGGTCACCGGTGATCACCCGCTGGAGGGTACGGGCTGGCCGTGACCGGCGGTCCCAGCACCGTCGATAAGGTCGGCCCATGGCGATCTACGCGCTCGGTGACCAGGTGCCCGACATCCACCCCGGGGCCTACGTGCACCCCGACGCGGTGGTCATCGGTTCGGTCACCATCGGGGCCGAGTCGTCGGTGTGGCCCCACGCCGTGCTGCGGGGCGACGACGGCGCCATCGTCGTCGGGTCGAGGACCTCCATCCAGGACGGCACCGTCGTGCACACCACCCCCGACTGGCCCACCACCGTCGGCGACGACTGCGTGATCGGCCACAACGTCCACCTCGAGGGCTGCACCATCGAGGACGGTGCCCTGGTCGGCTCGGGATCGGTGGTGCTGCACCGCGCCGTCGTGCGCACCGAGGCCCTCGTCGGGGCCAACGCCCTGGTCACCAACGACACCGAGGTGCCGAGCCGGGCCATGGCCCTCGGAGTCCCGGCCGTGATCAAGGAGGGCCGCGTCGACCCCGAGACGATGATCCGCCTGGGCGCCGAGGCGTACCGCGACCGCATCCCCCGGTACCGCGACGGGCTGCGGCGCCTCGATTGACCCCGACGTGCAGGGCCGACGAAGAGGCGCGCCATGCGGGCGCGCCCGACCTCGCCGAGACCGGCGAAGACCGTCACGCGCTCATCGATCCGCACCCGGATCGTGCCCTCTCGGTGGGGGATGAACAGCTCGTCGACCAGCACGGAGACCTCCGCTGCTGATCATCGGTCCGAGGCCGGCGTTCCTGAGCGCCGGCCCTTCGGGCGGCCGGGTCAGGTCGTGCTGTTGAGGTACTCGAAGAGGGCCACGCCACTGATGTTGCGGATCACCGTGAAGGCCAGGAGCAACGCGCCCAGGGCCCACCACACGGGCGCCTTGGGTTGCGGCGGGCGGGGGATGCGGACCCCGAGGCTCCGCAGCAGCCAGATGCCCCACAGCACCACCAGGGCGGGGAGGAGGGCGACGATCACGACGTTGTGGTCGAGGGCGCCCGCCAGGTCACCACGGGTGAGGGCGTGGGTGGCCCGGAGGCCCCCGCAGCCCGGGCAGTCCCAGCCCGTCGCCTCCCGCAGCGGGCAGCCGGGGAAGACGCCGCCGGCGTTGGGGTCCTGCCAGGCGGTGTAGCCGGTGGCCAGGCAGATTGCGGAGCCGACGAGCACGGGCGCGAGCCACGGCCGGGCCACATGCGCCCGGGTGAGGCGCCCGGGCGGGCGCGGCGTCCATGCGGGAGCCTCACCGTGAGCGGAGGCGTCGCCGTCGCGGCGAGGGTACGGGTGGTCGTCCACGGCGCGGGCCGGGGTCGAGGCAGGATCGGTCGTCGTGGCCACGTCCGCCACGCTACCTCCGCGACCGGGCGCCGCGGCCGGCGGCGGCGGCGGCGGCGATGGCATCGTCCATCTCACGGCCCCGCTGCATCGCACCCTGGATCTGGCTGGCCAGGTCGGGGTACTTGGTCATCAGGGTGGAGTATATGAGCGTCTGCTCCTGGAGCAGGTCGGCGTCGGGGGCGAGGGTCGCCGCCGCGCCTTCGAGGTACAGCATCTGCTTGGTGAGCAGCACCAGCTCGCGCGGCATGCGGACCCGGTGGCGGACCATGGCGCGGATGAGGGTGTCCATCAGCTCGCCCAGCTGGGCGATGACCACCCCGCCCTGCACGAACGGCTCGTAGAGCTCCGCGATGGTGGCCGCCAGCTCGTCGACGTCGACGTCGCGCGGCACCGAGCCGAACGAGCGCAGCGCCCGGACCATGGCTGCGTAGTCGTTGGTGGTGACCGCCATCAGGTAGGTGGCGAGCCGGGTGCGGGTCGACTCGGTGAGGCGACCGACGATGCCGAAGTCGAAGAGCACGAACGTGCCGTCGGGGAGGACGCAGAGGTTGCCGGCGTGCAGGTCGCCGTGGAAGAAGCCGTGCACCAACACGCCCTCCACCACCGTCTGGACGCCGAGTCGCAGCAACCTCTCGGTGTCGATGCCCTCGGCCCTCATGGCCTCCACGTCGGTGAAGTGCAGGCCGTCGATCCTCTCCATGGTGAGGACCCGGCGCCCGACGAGGTCGTGGTGCACCTCGGGCACGCGACAGTCACCGATGCCCGATGTGTCCAGCAGCCGGCGCATGCGGTCCATGTTCTCGGCCTCGAGCCGGAAGTCCATCTCCTCGTGGAGCGTGCGGGCGAAGTCCTCGGCCAGGGCGCGTGGCGAGCCGACCGATGTCTGGGGGATGCGCTCGAGCAGCTCGCACACGATGAGCAGGGCGCGCAGCTCGTCGCGGACCTGCTCCGCGAGACGGGGACGCTGGACCTTGACCACCACCGCCCGTCCGTCGAGGAGGGTCGCCCCGTGCACCTGGGCGATCGACGCCGCCGCCAGCGGTTCGGTGTCGAAGGAGGAGAAGATGCTCGAGAGCGGGCGGCCGAGGTCCTCCTCGACGGTCCGCCGGGCGAGGGCGGTGGGGAACGGCGGGACCTGGTCGCGCAGGGAGGAGAACTCATCGATCCAGTCCCGGGGGAAGAGACCGGGGCTCGAGGCGATGACCTGGCCGACCTTGACGAACGTCGGCCCCAGCTCGGTGAAGGCGGTGCGGAGGCGTCGGGGGAGCGGGTCGCGCACCCGGGCCAGGTGGCGGGCGAACGTGGTGCTGATGTCGGCCGATCGCCGAGCGATGCCGGGGCGCGACACGGGAGCGCCGGGTCTGCTCATCGGCCCTCGACGGTAGCCCCGGGCGGCCCTCGCACCGCGTCAGGCGGGTTCAGCGCCCAACGGCCTGCCGGCGCCCGGGGGTGCCCCGGTAACCTCTCGACCCGTGGGTCAAGTCTCGAGCGGTCCGGTCACCAGGTGCGGCGCCCGGTGACGGCGTCGACTCCGGTCCTCCCCCCGGCGGGCGCCTCGAAGGACGGGTGGCGGCTCCTCCGCCAGCAGCTGGGTCGCCAGAAGGTGGGCCTCGTCACCGGCGTGGCCATGGGCCTGGTGTGGACCGCGGGACGGGTGAGCATCCCGACGTTCGTCCAAAAGGCCATTGACCAGGGGATCGAGCGAGGCGACCAGGACGCCATCGTCGGTTGGGCCTTGACCATCGGCCTCGTGGCCATGTTGACCGCGGTGTGCACCGGAGGCCGGCGGTACCTGGCGTTCCGCGAGGCCCGTCACGCCGAGGCGTCGCTCCGAGATCGGCTGTTCGCCCACCTGGTGCGCCTGTCGCACCCGTTCCACGACCAGAGCGCCACGGGCCAGCTCATGAGCCGGGCGAACCTCGACCTGCAGCAGGTGCAGAACTTCGTCGCCCTCGTGCCTCTCACCATCGCCAACCTGGTCACGGTCCTGGCCACCGCCGTCATCCTCGTGCGCATCAACCTGTTGCTGACGCTCCTGGCCCTCGGTGCGCTGCCGTTCGTGGTCGTGCTGACCCGGCGGCTCAGCACCCGGCTCTTCCCGACGATGATGCGGGTCCAGCAGGAGTCCGCCGAGCTGTCCGAGGTGGTGGAGGAGACCGTGTCGGGCGTCCGGGTGGTCAAGGGGTTCGGGGCCGAGGGGGTGCAGACCACCCGCCTGGCCGGTGAGGCCGACGACGTCTACGACGCGGCGATGGCGGGGGCAACGGTGCGGTCGCGCTTCTGGCCGGCGCTCGAGCTGCTCCCCAGCCTCGGGCTGATCATGGTGCTGGCCTACGGCGGTCACCTGGTCATCGACGGTCGGCTGAGCATCGGGGAGCTGGTGGCGTTCAACGCCTACGTGGCGCTGTTGGTCTGGCCGATGCGCATGCTCGGGTGGATCGTGGCCATGGCCCAGCGGGCCGTCGCCGCCGCCCAGCGGGTGGCCGAGGTGCTGAGCACCGAGGTGGAGGTGGCCGAGCCCCGGTCGCCCCGACCTCTCCCCGTCGGGGAGCCCGGGCGCGACGTCGGTCTGGTCTCCTTCTCGGGGGTGTGCTTCGGCTACGCCCCGGGACCGCCGGTGCTCGACGGGTTCACGCTGGAGGTTCCCGCCGGCCAGTCCGTGGCGGTCGTCGGGGCGACCGGGACCGGCAAGTCGACCGTCGCCCGACTGCTCTGCCGCTTCTACGACGTCGACGAGGGAACGGTCCGACTCGACGGGGTCGACGTGAGTGACGTGCGGCTGCACGACCTGCGCCGCGCCGTGGGGCTGGTCTTCGAGGACACGTTCCTCTTCAGCGACTCGATCGCCGCGAACATCGCCTTCGCCGAGCCCGACGCCGAGATGGAGGAGATCGAACGCGCGGCGCGGCTGGCCGGCGCCCATGACTTCGTGACCGCCTTGCCCGACGGGTACGACACGTTGATCGGCGAGCGGGGCTACTCGCTCTCGGGCGGCCAGCGCCAGCGGATCGCCATCGCCCGCGCCATCCTGGCCGATCCCCGCGTCCTGATCCTCGACGACGCCACCAGCGCCGTCGACCCCACCAAGGAGCACGAGATCCGTGACGCCCTCGGCGAGGTGATGCGGAACCGGACCACGATCGTGATCGCTCACCGGCCCGCCACCATCGCCCTGGCCGAGCGTGTGGTGCTGATCGACGATGGCCGGGTCGAGGCCGATGGCACCCATGAGTCGCTGCTGCACACGAGCGCTCGCTACCGCCAGGTGCTGGCCTCGGTCCGGGTTTCGGACGACGACCACGACGGGGCGCCTGGTACCGGTGCGGCCGGCGCGGGTGCGATCGGTGCGGCGGGTGCGGCGGGTGCGACGGGCGCCTCGGAGGGCGATCAGGTGCTGCCCATCGGCGGTGGGTCGTGAACACGGGCTCGGCGGTCAGCGAGGAGGACCGGCTCGACCGCAAGGCGGCCCGGCGAGTCCTGCGGCGCGCGGGTCGAACCCTGGGCCCGTACCGCCGCGGCCTCGTCGCCGCCATGGTGCTGATCATCGTCTACACGCTGACGACCATCGCGGGGCCCTTCCTCGTGCGGGTCGGCATCGACGACGGCATCAAGGAGGGCGATAGGGGCGCGCTCAACCGGGCGGTGGTGCTCTACGTGGTGGTGGCGCTCATCGGCTTCGCGGTCAACCGGGTGCAGATCCTGTTGATCTCGCGCGTCGGGGAGGGGTTCCTGCGCGACATGCGCAACCGCGTGTTCCAGCACCTGCTGCGGCTCTCCATGCCGTACTACGACCGGGAGAAGGCGGGGGTCATCGTCTCCCGCATGACCTCGGACATCGACTCGCTCCAGGAGCTCGTCCAGCTGGGGCTCCTCCAGTTCCTGTCCAACGTGTTGCTCATCGTGTTGACGTTCGTGCTGCTCGGCATCACGTCGTGGCAGCTGCTGCTGATCGTCGCCATCCCCTTGCCGTTCGTCGTGCTGGCGAGCA
This sequence comes from Iamia sp., assembly GCF_035575815.1. Lineage (NCBI taxonomy): Bacteria > Bacillati > Actinomycetota > Acidimicrobiia > Acidimicrobiales > Iamiaceae > Iamia > Iamia sp. The sequence goes on along the minus strand of NZ_DATLXO010000123.1, from coordinate 34,366 downwards.
TCCGGTTCCAGCGCGACTCGAACGCGGCCTACCTCACCGTGCGCGACCGGATCGGCCTCATGCTGTCGCACCTGCAGGAGGGCATCAGTGGGGTGCGGGTCATCCAGGCCTACGCCCGTGAGGAGGTCGAGACCGAGCGCTTCGCCTACCGCAACCGGGGCCTCTACCGGGCGCACATGCGGTCGGTCTGGGTGCAGTCGTGGTACCTGCCGGTGATCGAGATCGCCGGCACCGGGGCCACGGCCCTGGTGGTCTACTTCGGCGGTCGGCTCGTGCTCGATGGGAGCCTCACGGTGGGGACCGTCGCCCTCTTCGTGCTGTCGCTCTCGAACCTCTTCGACCCGGTCCAGCAGCTCTCCCAGCTCTTCAACCAGGTGCAGTCGGCCGGGGCCGGGCTGAAGAAGCTGTTCGAGGTGCTCGACACCGAGGTCGACGTGCCCGAGGCCGCCGACGCCGTCGACCTGCCGGCGGCCGGGACCATCGCCGTGGCCGGGCTGCGCTTCGCCTACCGCCCCGACCTCGCCCCGGTGCTGAGCGGCGTCGACCTGGAGATCGCTCCCGGTGAGCGCATCGCCCTGGTGGGGCCCACCGGAGCGGGCAAGTCCACCCTCGCCAAGATGATCGCCCGCTTCTATGACCCGACCGCCGGTTCGGTCTCCTTCGGCGGCGTCGACCTGCGCCGGGCGACGCTCGCCTCGCTGCGCGACAGGGTCGCCGTGGTACCCCAGGAGGGCTTCCTCTTCAACGGCACCATCCGCGACAACGTCCGCGTAGCCCGGGCCGGAGCGACCGACGCGGAGGTCGACGCCGCCCTCGAGGCAATCGGCGTCCGCGAGCGGTTCGCAGCTCTGCCCGACGGCCTCGACACCGAGGTGCGCGAGCGTGGCAGCCGGCTCTCGGCCGGAGAGAAGCAGCTCGTGTCGATGGCCCGGGCCGCCCTGGCCGACCCCGCCGTGCTGGTGCTCGACGAGGCCACCTCCAGCCTCGACCCCGGCACCGAGGCGGTGGTCGAAGCAGCCGTGGAGCGCCTGATGGAGGGTCGGACGACGATCGTGATCGCCCACCGACTGTCGACCGCAGCTCGCGCCGACCGGGTCGGGGTGGTCGACGGAGGCGAGCTGGCCGAGCTCGGACCGCACGCGGAGCTGGTGGCCATCGACGGGGGGCGGTACCAGGCTCTCTACTCGGCCTGGACCTCTGGGTTGGCTCCCGCCGGTTGAGTTGCCCGGTCGGGGCGCCGTGGAGGCCGCTGACCCCCGCCACCCACCACCCACCCACATGGCCCTGACGCTCTGGCCTTCCGATCTCTCCTGCCCCTCTCCCCGACCCCACACATCTGCGGCAAACCGTCGGTCGGCGATTCGACGTCGATTCGCTGCCCGACGGCGGCGAGAGGGGTGCTGGGGGTGCGCGGTTGGAGGTCGGATGAGGGGCGGTCGGCGCGGGCCTGTCCGTCGGCGTCGGGGCCTCGCTGTCACACCCCCCGGTCAAGATGGGCCCACGGCGTCACCACGGCACCGGATCGCGATCCCCCGACCGCCGCACTGACCCCTCCACCTGGAGATGGCGATGACCCGCCCATCGTCCGAGCGGCCCCGCGCCGAACCGAAGCCCACCGCAGGCCCGAGGCACTGGGACCGCACCCTGGTGCGCGGCCGCCCGCCGACCTTGGGCGATGCCCGCCTGTTCCCCAACCGCCGACGGTCCGGCCTGCACCCGGCGGCCCGTCTCGAGCTGCAGGTGGCGCGCGACCGGCTCTTCGCCGAGCTGGACGAGCTCGACCGCTCGATGGTGAGGGTGGCAGAGAGGCGCCTCGACCTGCTCGACGAGCTGGCCGAGGCGCGCAACGAGCTGTGGCCCGTCATCCCGTGGCAACGGGGTCGTCGTCCGCCTGTCCTCGGAGGTGATCCCTTGCCGCCCGCAGCGACCGAAGCCATCGCCGTGGGCGGCGTCGCCCTGCGTCAGGCCTGCATCCAGATCCTCACCCGGCACGGCGAGCTGGCTCTCCGCGAGATCCACGCCTGGCTCCACCGCTACGGCTACCTGGTCGAAGGAGCCCACCCGGTGAAGGTCCTGGCCGACGCCCTGGGCCACGAGCACGACGCCGGGCGAGCCCGCCGCACGGCCCGGGGCGTGTATGACCTCGACCTCTTCTACCGACCTCTGCAGGGCCGCCCCACCGATCCGACTTCGACGGGCGACCTCGTGCCGGTCGTCGATCCGCTCGTCGACCCTCCGATCCGCCACGACCCGGACGACGACCCGGACGACGACCCGGACGACGACCCGTGGCCGACCTCTGATGCGGACCCGCAACCCGACGGCGGAGCCGACCTCCCCGCGGGGGGCGACCAGGCCTCACCGGCGGCGGAGGGTGGCCCGGAGGTGGTGGGCCACGGGGTGTCCGACGGCGGCCATCGACACGTCGTAGGTGAGCACGTCGCCCTCCACCCGGTAGCTGCGCTCCGTGGCCGTCACCACCTTGGCCGACGGCGTCCCCGCCACCGCCTCGGAGGCCAGCTCAACCCCGACGCCGGTCGCGGTCCGCTCGACGATGCCGGCACAGGCCTCGACGATGCCGGGGCCGGCGGCCACCACCAGCTCGACGCCTCCGTCCCCGGTGAGGCGGAAGAACCCGCTCTCGGCGTGCAGTCCCCGCCCGTCATCGGCCGCGCTGGTCACCGAGCGGTAGGCGAGGAGCGGCTTCCCGGGCACGGGCGTGACCTCGATCTGCTCCGCATAGGAGAAGCCGGCGATCGTCGGGTAGTGCCCGTCGCCCGGGCCAACCCACGTCCCCACCAGCGCAACGAGCTCGCCGTGGAGCACCGGGTCGGGTGCCGGTACCGCCGGCCCGGTGGGCGGGACCGGCGCGACGCTCGTCGGTTCGGCGACCTCGGGCTCGCTCGGCTCCCCGGCCAGGCGGTGGGCCCACCGGGTGTCGCGCTGCCCCCGTCGTCGGGGCAGCTCGGCGACCAGCGGATCACCCCAGCCGGCCATGTCGACGAGGGTCTCGCGCACGACCTCCGCATCGCCGAAGGGGTGGAGGCGCTCGGCGCGGGTCCGCAGCTCCTGGGGTGTCTGCGGCCCTCGCAGCAGGAGCACGGTGAGGACCGCGCGCTGGGCGTCGTCGACGGTGAGAGCCTCCTGGGCGACCTGGCGGTACTTCGTGGCCCGGGTGCCGGTGGTGGCGAGAACCTTGCGGACCAGCTTGTGGGCCTTGAGGCCCTCGACCGCGGCATCGACCTCGGCCTCCGACACGTCCATCAGCGGATCGCGGCTGGAGCTCTGGTTGCACGCTGCCACCAGCGCCTTCATCGTCAGCGGGTAGGTGGCAGGCACGGTGCGCTCCTTCTCCAGGAGGCTGCCCAGCACCCTGACCTCGACCGCCGTCAGCACCACGTCCACGGGGGCCAACCTAGGACCTGTGGTCACCCGCCGTCGGCGGCACCGGCCACCCGAGCCGGTGTCCCGGGTTGTCTCAACTTGGGTCCACGGCTGACCGATGGACGGGGATGGCATCGCGAACCCTCCTCATCCGCGTCGTGGCCGGGCTGCTCGCGCTCGTCTCGGTGATCGCGCTCACCGGTTGTGAGACCACACCGTCCTCCGCGACGCTGCGCGGCCACGGGTTTGGGCACGGGAGGGGCATGGGCCAGTGGGGCGCCCTCGGCTACGCCGTCGACCACGGGTGGAGCGGCACCCGAATCCTCGACCACTACTACGGCGGCACCACCACGGCGACGGTCACCCCTGCTGAGGATCAGAGGGCGTACCTGGTGGCGAGCAAGGGGCGGGAGCTGATCGTCACCCAGACCGCAAGCGCGCTTCGGGTCGACGGCTACGGGGCCGACGTCGCCGCCGTCCGCGTCGCCCGGCTCTCCAGCAATCGGTTCCGCATCTGGCGGGGCGCGGGCTGCGCCGGACCGTGGAGCCTCGTCGGCGACCGCAGCGCCGGCGAGGTGGAGGTCCGCTCGAGCATCGCCCAGGGCGACAACCCCGCCACCATGCTCCAGCACTGCGTCAGCGGCGCGACCCGCTACTACCGGGGATCGCTCCGGGCCGTCGAGGCCCTCGGCACCATCGTGACGGTCAACCAGGTGCCGATCGAGTCCATGCTCCGCTCGATCGTGCCCAAGGAGATGTCCCCGTCGTGGGCCGATGTCGGCGGCGGGCGCGGCGCCAACGCGTTGCGGGCCCAGGCGTTGGCCGCCCGGTCCTACGCCCTCTCCGGAGACACCCGGTGGGGCTCGTGGGCCACCACCTGTGACAACACGATGTGCCAGTCCTACCAGGGCTACGGCACGAGGGCGTCGGGGTCGAGCACCATCGTCAAGGTGGAGGACCCTCGCACGGACCGAGCCGTGCTCGAGACCGCCCACCAGGTGCGGCGGCACGGCAACGGACGCATCGCCCGCACCGAGTTCTCGACCTCGAGTGGCGGCTGGACCCTCGGCGGAGAGTTCCCGGCAGTGCGCGACGACGGCGATGCCTACGCCGGCAACGCGCACCACAGCTGGACCGTGACCCTCACCCGCGAGCGCATCGAGGCCGCCTTCGACGCCCGCCAGGGGCGTGACATGGGCACGTGGACGGGGTTCGACGGCTACGTGCGAGACGGCCAGGGTGACCTCGGTGGGAGGGTGACGACCGTACGGGCCCGCTTCACCGGAGGCGACGTCACCCTCACCGGTGACCAGATGCGGTTCCTGTTCGGGCTGAAGTCGAGCTGGTTCGCCCCGTGACCACCACGTGGCGGCGCCCCACCCGGACCGCACGCGGGACCGCCCCGCACCGCTCCACCGGTGTGACCCGCCTGGCGGTGGCGACGGCCCTCGCCGCGGTGATGTCCGCCGGCATCGTGCCCGGAGCCTCGCGCGCTCCGTTCGCGCCGGCGCCCGCGGGGGCGGCGACGACCACCGTGCGGCCGCTGCGCACGGTCGACGTCCCGCTCAACATCCTGTCGGTGGCGACGGGGACACCGGAGTACTTCTCGTCACCGGCCCTGGCCGACCTGGACGGCGACGACCGACCCGAGCTGGTCGTGGCCGCCCCGAACGGCACCGTGACCGCCACCCGGCTGACCGACGGCGCCCGGTTGTGGCAGCGGTCGCTCGGCCCCACGGCCATCCAGGCGTCGCCCGTGGTCTCCGACATCGACCGCGACGGCAGGGTCGACGTGGTCGTGGCGACGATGGATGGTCGCGTCGTGCTGCTGGACGGTCAGTCCGGCGGCGTGAAGCGCACGTTCCGCCAGGGGGCGCCGCAGTTCTGTCCGCCCGGCGTCGACTGCCGGCCCGACGGGTTCTTCGCCACCCCCGTCATCGGCGACGTCAACGGCGACGGCCGCCTCGACATCATCGCCGCCAGCTACGACCACTCGCTCTACGCATGGAGCGTCGGGGGCACCCTGCTGTGGCGCTCCTTCCTCCACGACACCCTCTGGTCGTCGCCCGCGCTGGTCGACATCGACAAGGACGGCCGGCTCGAGGTCGTGCTCGGCGGCGACATCTACGCCGGCAACCCCCTCAACGTGCCCGCCGGCGGCCTCCTGTGGGCCCTGCGGGGCACCAACGGCACGCGGTTCCCGGGGTACCCCAGGTCGATCCCCGGTCAGACCGTGTGGTCGTCGCCGGCCATCGCCGATCTCGACGGCGACACCCGCATGGACGTCATCGTCGGCACCGGCACCCACGGCCCCTTCGGCGACGGCACGGCCCAGCGCCGGGTGTACGCCTTCACCCTCGCCGATCGGCGCGACCTCCCCGGCTGGCCCGCCGTCGCCCCGGGCCGCGTCGTGCACCAACCCGCCGTCGGTGACATCGATGGCGACGGGCGGCCCGAGGTCGTCGTCGCCTCCGAGGGCGGGTACCTGACCGCTTTCGACCACACCGGGGTGTCCGGCGGGGTCAAGTGGAAGTGGGCGACCTGCAACGCGGCCGCGGTCACCCAGTGCCCCGGCTCGTCGCCGATGCCCACCCACGGCGGGGTCGCCATCGCGGATGTCGACGGTGACGGCCAGCAGGAGGTCGTCTCTGCCCTGTCTCAACGCCTGCGCGTGTACAACGGCGCCAACCGGGCCATCGAAGCCGACTTCCGCCTCACCGGCGGCAACGGGTCCCTGGGACCCAGCTCGATCGCCGCCATCGGTGAGATCAACGGCAGCACGGTCATCGCCCAGTCCTACCTGAACCGCGCCGGCGGCCACGGCGGGCCGGCCGTGGCCGGCCACGCGGTGCGCACCGACCTGCTCACCACCGACCGGCCGCTGTGCGCCGAGGACTGGCCCGGCTTCAAGCGGGGGCCGATGCGCACCTCGTGGCTGGCGCCGCGCCCGGCGTGGCACCCCTTCGCCTGCGGCCGCCCGTTCGTCGCCCAGCAGTACGCCGACCTGCTCGGCCGCTCCCTCGACGCCGCCGGCCAGTCGTTCTGGACCGCCCGCCTGCGCACCACGTGGTCGGGGGCCCGGGTCGTCGAGGGCTTCATGAACAGCGCCGAGTTCGGCGTCGTGGCCTCCCCGGTGGTGCGCCTGCACCTCGGGCTCAAGGGCGGTCCGCCGATGACCTCGGCCGAGGTCCGCAGCCAGATGCTCGCGCTGCGTCGCGGGGCCAGCCTGGCCCAGGTAGCCGCCGGGCTCCTCGACGATGCGCCGTGGGCTGACGAGAGTGATGCGGCGCTCGTCGACCGCGCCTACCGCAACCTGCTCGGCCGCGGCCCGAGCGCGTCGGAGCGCGCCACCGCCCTCTCGTCGATCTCGGGTCAGGGACGCGCCACGTGGCTGGCCGGCCTCTCCGGCTCCGCCGCCGTGGTCGCCCGCCTCAGGGGCCCGGTGCAGGTGGCGATGACCTACATCGGCCTCCTCGGGAGGGGACCCGACGCCTCGGGCTGGAGCTTCTGGCTGGGACGGGTCCAAGCCGGCACCTCGCCTCAGCGCCTGATCGAGCAGTTCCTCGCTGCTCCCGAGTACCGCCGGCGCGTGCTCTAGGGGGAACCCGCGCCCGGACGCGAAGGAGGCCCGGACCCAGGGCGGAGGGTCCAGGCCCCCCTCGGGGCGACCGGCGGACCGGCCGCGCCGCGCTCCGGTGCCCAGGGGGCGGACGCCGGAGGCGAAGGCAGCGGGTCGGGCTCAGGCGGCCCAGCCGACGGCGCTGCGGACCTGCTGGCGGGCGTCGCGGGCGGTCACCCGGGCCTGCTGCACGATCTCGCGGGTCTGCTCGGGGAGCTTGGCCTCGATCTCGTCGAGCAGGGCCTCGAAGCGGTCCTCGACGGCGTCGGCGTTGGTGGCGATCTTGTCGATCTGGCCCTTGGCCTCGCCGACCTGGCCCTTCAGCGTCTTGGTCAGCTCGACGCGCTGGACCTGGGCCTTCTGGAAGGCGATGACGCCGAGGCCGACCCCGACGTAGAAGGCGTCCTTGGCCACGCGGTTGGCAGCATCGGTGGTGATCTCGGGCATGGTGGGGTCTCCTCCGTAGGGGTGTTCTCGACTGCTCGCAACCGTACCGATGTTGTTAAACAGTTGCAAGCAGCCGACGGTGTGAACGTCGTCTCTTCGGCCCCGTCGACCGCCCCGGGGTACCCGATCGTCGAGGGGTCAGCCGGTAGGTTGGATCAGCCGTGACCGACGACGCCCGCCCTCCCGCCGACGAGTCCCCGACGGTCTTGACGGCCCCTCCGGACCCGGCGGCGCCCACGGTCCCCGCCGTCGTCGCCGTGGTCGTCACCCACGACCCTGGTCCCTGGTTCGATGACGTCCTGCGCTCCCTCGCGGAGCAGACCTACCAGCAGCTCTCGGTGCTCGTCGTCGACGTCGCCAGCGGCGAGGACCCGACCCCCCGGGTGGCGCCCGTGCTCCCCGACGCACGCGTCAAGCGGCTCGACCACGCCCCCGGCTACGGCGCCGCCGCCAACGTCGTGCTCGACCTCGTCGAGGGGGCCGCGTTCTACCTGCTGCTCCACGACGACGTCGCCCTCGACCGCGAGGCGGTCCGGTACCTGGTGGAGGAGGCCTTCCGCACCAACGGCGGCGTCCTCGGACCCAAGCTGCTCGACTGGCACGACCCGCGGCGGATCCGCTCGGTCGGGGGGTCGGTCGACAAGACCGCGGCCCCGGCTCCCTTCGCCGAGCCCGACGAGCTCGACCAGGAGCAGCACGACGCGGTGCGCGACGTGTTCTACCTGGCCGGGGGAGCGACGCTCGTCCGCGCCGATCTGTTCGCGACCATCGGCGGTTTCGACCCCGGCATCACCTACCACGGCGACGACGTCGACCTATGCTGGCGGGCCCACCTCGCCGGCGCCCGCGTGGTCATCGTCCCCGCCGCCACCGCCCGCCACCTCGAGGCCCTGGGCGTCCGGCGGCCCGGCGACGACCGCCGCCGGCTCCAGCAGCGTCACCGGGTGCGGGCCCTGCTCTCGAACTACGGCCCGGTCCACCTCGCCCGGGTGGCTCCCCAGGCCATGGTGATGTCGGCCCTGGAGGTCATCTTCGCCGTGGTGAGCGGGCGCTTCCGCCACGCTGCCGAGGTGGCCGGGGCCTGGAGCTGGAACCTCCGCCACGGCGGGGCGGTCCTCCGGCGCCGCCGGCGCAACGCCCGGATCCGCACCGTCAAGGATAGCGAGGTGCGCGACCTGCAGGTCCGCGGCAGCGCCCGTCTCACAGCCTTCCTGCGCGGGCAGGTGGGGCCGGCCGACGACCGCTTCGGGGCCCTCGCCGCGACCGGGCGCGGCCTGTCCTCGGCCCTGCGCGCCCCGCTCAGCCGAGTCGCGGTGACCGCCGCGGCGGTCACGCTCGCGCTCATGGCCCTGGGGACCCGGAACCTGCTGTTCCAGCCCCTGCCCGCCGTGGGTGATCTCAGCGCCTTCCCCGCCTCGGCGGTCGACCTGCTCCGCACCCACGCGTCGGGTTGGCGCACGACCGCCGGCGGCGGCACCGCGCCGTCGCCCACGGGCAACGGCGCCTTCGGGCTCCTCGGGCTCCTCTCGTTCGGGTCGATGGGCGTGGCCCGGAAGCTGGCCATCTTGGCCCTGCTGCCGGCCGGCCCGCTCGGCATCTGGCGGCTGGCCCGGCCCATCGGCTCCATCCGCGCCGGTGCCACCGCGGTCGTCGTCTACGCCGCGGTCCCCGTCCCCTACAACGCTCTCGCCGACGGCTCCTGGTCGGCCTTGGCGGCCTACGCCTCAGTGCCGTGGATCGTGCTCGGTCTGGCCCGCGCCATGGGGCTGGCCCCGTTCGGCCGCGCCGACATGGCCGACGCCGAGGCCGACCCCGCCATCGCCCCCACCAGCGTCCCCGCCCGCCTGTTGGGCATAGGCCTGGCCGTGGGCCTGGCCGGGATCATCACCCCCGCCATCGTGCCGTTGACCGGTCTGGTGGCCGGGGGCCTGCTCGTGGGCTCCGTCGTGGCCGGTCGGGTCACGGGCCTGTTCCGGCTCCTGGTCACCGCCATCGGTGGCGTGGTCGTGGCGGTTGCGCTGCACCTCCCGTGGAGCGCGTCGATCCTGGTCGACGGAGGCGGCTGGGACGCGGTGGTCGGCGCCGATGGTTCCACGATCCCGCCGATCGGCGAGCTCCTCCGCTTCGAGAGCGGCCCCTTCGGCGGGACGCCCCTCGGCTGGGCGATCCTCGCAGCCGGCGCCCTCCCCCTGGTGATCGGGCGGGGATGGCGCCTGGCGTGGGCGGTCCGGGCCTGGTTCGTCGCCCTCTCGGGCTGGGGCACCCTGCTCGCGGCCGAGCAGGGGTGGCTGCCGTTCGACCTTCCCCCGACCGAGCTGCTGCTGGTGCCCGCCGCGGTGGGCCTCGCCCTGAGCGCGGCACTCGGCATGGCCGCCTTCGAGGTCGACCTGCGCCACTACGGGTTCGGGTGGCGCCAGGGCGCGTCGATCCTCGCTGCCCTCGCGGTCCTTGCCGGCGGCGTCACCCTCGCGCCGGCCATCGTCGGGGGGCGCTGGGACGTCCCCCGCGGCGACCTGAACCGGGCCCTGGCGCCGACCCTCGCGGATGACGGCGCCCGCGAGGCGCGCGTGCTGTGGCTGGGCGACCCCGAGCTGCTGCCCCTGGGCGGCCACCGCGACGACGACGTCGCCCTGGCCACCAGCGACGGCCTGCCCGATGTCACCACCCACTGGTCCGGCGCCCGGCACAGCAGCACCGAACGCCTCGCAGACGCGGTGCGCCTGGCCTCCGAGCGGCGCACCGTGCACCTCGGTCGTCTGCTCGGTCCGGAGGGGGTGCGCTACATCGTCGTGCCGACCAGTGCGGTGCCCGAGGCGTTCAACCGCGGCCCACAGGAGGCTCCGCGGGGGCTCACCGACACGCTGGCGGCCCAGCTCGACCTCGAGCAGGTGCCCACCGACCAGTCCCTGATCGTGTACCGCAACACCGCCTGGCGCGGCATGGCCACCGCGGTGCCGGCGGCGACCGACCTGCCCGACGCGCCCGAGGGGGCCGCGGCGCTCGACCCCGACGACTGGGAGACCGTCGTCGAATCCTCCGACGCGGAGTCCTTCGGTGTACGCGCCCCCGCGGAGCGCGTGGTGGTCGCCGCGGTGCCTGCGGAGGATCGCTGGGCGCTCGAGCTGGACGGTGACGACGCGACCTCCGGTCCGGCCTATGGATGGGCGTTGCGGTCCGAGGGGTCGGACGGTGGTGAGGGCACCGTTGCCTATGACACCGCTCCCGCCCACGTCGCGCTCGTCGCCGCGCAGCCCCTCCTCTGGGTGCTCGTGCTGGTCGGGCGCAACCGCCTGAGTCGCCGGGCCGCCCGTCGCGGCGCGACGCCGGAGCCGGCGCCCGCACCCCCGGGACCCGCGGTCGACCCGGTCGAGAGCGCCGCGGTGGCTGTCGCCGGCCTCGCGGCGCGCACCGAGGCGGCCACGGCCGATGCCGAGGCGGGGGAGGCCTCGCGCCGCCACGCCCGCCGCCGCCGTCGCAAGGGAGGACGATGATGCGCCGCGGGCCCGCTCTCGTCCTGATCGGTGCGCTGCTCGTGGCTGGCGTCGTCGTCGGTCGCGACGGCGGCGCCGGGACCGGCTCGGTCGCACCTGGCCCCGAGCCGGCGACCCTGCTATCGGTCGGGCCGCCCGATGACGCTCTCGGCTCGATCTGGTTCTGCGCCGGGCAGACCGCCGGTGAGGACACCGCCGCCGACGGCACCGTGGTCATCGCCAACCTCGGTGAGTCCGATGCGGCGGGCACCGTCGAGGTGGTCTCCGACGCCGGTGGTTCCGCCACCGAGCCCGTCGAGGTCGCGGCCCGCACCACCGAGCGGGTGCGGGTGGCCGACGTTCTCACCGCCGACTGGGCGGCGGCGACGGTCCAGATGGACCAGAGCTCGATCATCGTCGAGCACGAGGTCGTCGGTCCCCACGGGCGTGACGCCGCCGCGTGCCAGACCCGGGCGTCGGACCGCTGGTACCTGCCGGCCGGGGCCACCACCCGCGACGCCCAGCTGACCCTCGTCATCTACAACCCCTACCGCGACGCAGCGCTCGTCGACCTGGCCTTCACGACCGCCGAGGGCGTGCGCCGGCCCACCGCCCTCGACGGCGTGCCCATCGAGGCCGGCGGCGTCCACGCCGTCGACGTCTCCGGTGTGGTCACCGTGCGCGAGGTCGTGGCGACGACCCTGACGGCCCGCCGGGGCCGAGTGGTGGTCGACCGCATCCAGACCTACGACGGGCGCGGGTCGAGCACCACCGACGAGGAGGCCGCCACCGAGTTCTACCGGGCCGAAGGCCTCACCGTCACCCCCGGCGTGCCGGCGCCGCGCCCGGTGTGGGACCTGCCCGCCGGGGTGCGCTCTGCGGGCATCCACGAGCGCATCACGGTGTTCAACCCCGGCCGGCGCGACGCCGAGGTCGAGATCACGTTCTCGCTCCGGGACCCCGAGCGAAACGACGAGCTCGACCCGTTCCCGCTGGCGGTGCCGGCCGGCGAGTTCGAGGTCTTCGAGGTCGACGAGTCCGACGTCATCCCCGAGGGCGTCACCCACGCCGTGACGGTGCGTTCGACCAACGACGTGCCGGTCGTGGCCGAGCGCTCGCTCGTCGCGGCCGCGGGGGCGTCCTACCTCGCCGTGCTGGCCAGCACCGGCTCGCCCCTGGCCGCCCGCCGCTGGGGCTTCGCCGCCGGTCGGCGGAACGGCGAAGCCGACAGCCAGCGAGTGGCGCTGCACAACCCGGGCGACGAGGAGGTCGAGGTCCGGCTGGTGGCCTTCGGCGACGGCCGGCGCACACCGGCCCCCGTTCCCGACGGCCCCGTCCTGCTGGCGCCCGACGAGCACCGGGAGGTCGTGGTGACCGACGTGCCCGACGGTCGGACCTCGATCGAGGTCATCGCCTCGGCGCCGATCGTGGCCGAGCGCCGGATCATCGCCCAGGGCCCGCAGGCCGACGCCACGCCCGAGGACGAGGAGGAGGACGAAGAGGGCGAGGAGGAGGACGAGGACGACGAAGAGGACGAGGGGCCCGAGATCGGTGTCGGTGCCTCCACCGCCATCGGCATCCCCCTCGGCCGCACCGTGGTCGTGCTGGACGACTGAGGAGCCGGGACCGTGCCGCATGAGGCCGTCGCCGGCACCGTGACCGTCGCCGGTGCCCGACCTCTTCGCGGCCCCGACGACGTGGCAACCTGCGCTCGTGGAACGGGTCCTGCTCCTCGTCGCCCTCGGCGGCGTCGCGGTGGCGATCGCCGCGCTCCTCCGGGCCCGCACCCGCCCCGACCCCCCGACCCGACCCGCGTGGGCAGTGCCCGACCACGTCGAGCGGACCGACTTCGCCCACCCCGAGACGCCGTGGCTGGTCGCTGTGTTCAGCTCGTCGACCTGCACCGCGTGCCGCAGCACCTGGGAGAAGGCCCGGCCGCTGGCCAGCGACGAGGTGGCGGTCCTCGACATCGACGCCGTTGAGGGCGCGGATCTCCACCAGCGCTACGGCATCGACGCGGTGCCGCTGCTGCTCGTGGTCGACGCCGACGGCGCCGTGCGCTCCAGCTTCCTGGGCGAGCCGCCGACCGCAGACCTCTGGTCGGTCGTCGCCGAGCTGCGCGCCGGCGACGCCGCCGCGCCCTAGCCGGGCCCGGAGGTCGGACGTCGCCGGCCCGAGGTCAGTCGACCGGGGTGGACTCGGCGGGGGTGGTGGGGGCGCCCTCGAGACCCATGCGCACGAGGCGGCCCACGGTGGCGCCGTCGACGGTCTCGTGCTCGAGCAGTGAGCGGGCGACGAGGTTGAGCCCGGCCCGGTTCTCGCTGAGCACGGTGCGGCACCGCTCCTCGGCCTCGCGCAAGATGCGCTCGACCTCGGAGTCGATGACCCCGGCGGTCGCCGCGCTGAAGGAATCGCGGGAGCCCATGAGGTCCTCGCCCAGGAAGACCTGGCCGTGGCTGCCCCACGCCTGCGGGCCGACGCGGGGGCTCATGCCCCACTCGGTGACCATGCGCCGGGCCCGGTTGGTGCTGACCTCGAGGTCGTTGCCGGCGCCGGTGGTCATGCGCCCGAACACGAGCTGCTCGGCCACCCGGCCGCCCATGGCCACGACGATGGAGTCCTCGAGGTAGTCCTGGTCGTAGCTGTGGCGGTCGTCGGTGGGCAGCTGCTGGGTGACGCCTAGGGCCATGCCGATGGGGAGGATCGTGACCTTGTGGAGCGGGTCCGCGTTCTCGAGCACCACGGCGCACACGGCGTGGCCGGCCTCGTGGTAGGCGGTGAGCTCCTTCTCGGCGTCCGACAGCGCCATCGACTCGCGCCGGGCGCCCATCAGCACCCGGTCCCGGGCGTATTCGAAGTCCTCGTTGCCGATCTCCTGGCGGCCCTGGCGCACGGCGTGCAGGGCGGCCTCGTTGACCAGGTTCGAGAGCTCGGCGCCGCTCATGCCGGGGGTGCCCCGGGACACGACGTTGAGGTCGAGGTCCGGAGAGAGGCGCTTGCCCTTGGTGTGCACGCCGAGGATCGCCTGGCGCTCGGAGGCCTCGGGCAGGGGCACCACGACCTGGCGGTCGAAGCGACCGGGGCGGAGCAGGGCCGGGTCGAGGATGTCGGGCCGGTTGGTCGCCGCCATCATCACGATGCCCTCGGTGGCCTCGAAGCCGTCCATCTCGTTCAGCATCTGGTTGAGGGTCTGCTCGCGCTCGTCGTGGCCGCCGCCGAGCCCGGCGCCGCGCTTGCGGCCGATGGAGTCGATCTCGTCGATGAAGATGATGGCCCGGCCCATCTTCTTGGCCGACTGGAACAGGTCGCGGACCCGGCTGGCGCCGACGCCGACGAACATCTCCATGAAGTCCGAGCCCGACACCGAGAGGAACGGCACGCCGGCCTCGCCGGCCACGGCGCGGGCGATGAGGGTCTTGCCCGTTCCCGGGGGGCCGACGAGCAGGATGCCCTTGGGGATGCGGGCGCCGATCTGACCGAAGCGCTCCGGGTGCTTCAAGAAGTCCACGACCTCGTTGATCTCGGACTTGACCCCCTCGTAGCCGGCCACGTCGGCGAAGGTCGTCCCCGGGCGTTCGGTGCTGTAGGTCTTGGCCTTGCTCCGGCCGATGGACATGATGTTGCCCATCTGGCCCGATGCTCGTTTGTTCAGCAGGTAGAGGAGGCCACCGAAGAAGAGGAAGGGCAACAGCAGCGGGAACCACGTGGCCAGGAAGCCGGGGCCGGGGGACTTCGGCTCGATGTCGACGTCCTGCTCGGCGGCGAGGGTGAGGGTGTCCTCGGGGAACTCACTGAACCCGGTGGTGGCGAAGGTCTCGCCGTCCGCGTAGACGCCCTTGATCTTGGCCGTCGAGTTGTCGAACTCGATCGACTCGACGCGGCCCCGCTCCACCTGGGTGCGGAACTCCGAGTAGGTGATGTCGGTGTCCTCCTCGCTGCTGGAGGTGACGGCGAGCATCATCACCCCGAGGAACGCGGCCAGGAGCACGTAGAGCGACCACTTCGGCCAGCCCGGCTCGGACTTGCCCGGTATCTTGCTGCCCTGGCCCCCATCGGGACCGCCGGAGGGCGGGGGAGACTGCGGACCCTGCTGCGACATGCGGACATGGTAGGGCCCTCCGGGGGCGTTGCGACCATCACCGAGGCCTTTGCCGGGGGGCGGTACCCTCACGGGATGGCTCGTCGCTGCGCCCGCCCGGACTGCGGTGAGACGGCGTTCACCACGCTCGCCTACGACTACGCCACCTCGACGGTCTGGCTGGCGCAGCTGACCGACGAGGCGCACCCCATGACCCACGACCTGTGCGCCCGCCACGCGGATCGCCAGTCGGTCCCGCGAGGGTGGCAGCTGCGCGACCGCCGTGACGTGGTGCCCTTGCCCCTCTTCAGCGTCGACGTTCTCGCCGGCTGAGCCGGGACCCCGATCGCCAGACGAGCCGCCCGGGCCCGCTGACGAGGGCCGGGCGCACCTGACCGGTAACCTCGCCCGCTCGTGGCGCACCGATTCCCTCGATCCGTCTGGCCGCACCTCCGACCGTGAGCGCACCGACCCCGGCCCCCACCCGCCCCGACGTCCCGACCAACCCCTCGTGGGGCCTGGCCGAGGTGGCCGTCGCCGCAGTGGCGACCCTG
Source organism: Iamia sp. (assembly GCF_035575815.1). NCBI lineage: Bacteria > Bacillati > Actinomycetota > Acidimicrobiia > Acidimicrobiales > Iamiaceae > Iamia > Iamia sp. The sequence continues at coordinate 18,814 of NZ_DATLXO010000123.1, read as the reverse complement.
TTCATCAGCACGTTCCTGGGATCGGTGGTGCTGTCGGTGGCCGGGGTGGAGGACACCGAGGACGCGTCGCTGGCCCTGATCGCGTTGCTCCAGACCACGCTGTGGGTCGGGATGCTCGGCTCGGTCCTCGTCGTGCTGCGCCGCCGGGGCGGTCGCCTCGGCGCGGACCTGGGCCTGCGGCTGAAGGCCCTCGACGTGCCCCTCGGCATCGCTGTCGGCGTCGCTTGCCAGCTGATCCTGGTGCCGGCCGTCTCGTGGCCGTGGACGACGCTGCTGGGACGCAGCTCCGACGAGCTCCGCGAGCCGGCCTGCCGCCTCGCGGCGCGGGCCGACGACCCCGCCGGGATCGCCCTGCTCTTCCTGATCACGGTGATCGGCGCCCCCATCGTCGAGGAGCTCTTCTTCCGGGGCTTCGTGCAGCGGCCCTCGGTGGCCCGCCTCGGCCGCCCTCTGGGCCTGGTGCTCACCGCCGTGCTCTTCGGCCTCACCCACTTCCAGCTGCTCCAGCTCCCGGCCCTGGTGGTCTTCGGCCTGGTGCTCGGCCTGCTCGCCGAGCGCACCGGCCGGCTCGGGCTCAGCATCGCCACCCACGTGGCGTTCAACGCCACGACCGTGGTGACCCTGCTGCTCCTGGAGTCCTCGCTCGAAGACCAGTGCCGCTCGGTGCTCGGGGCCGTGCTGTGACCGGCATCGACGACCGGCCGGTCGACCCGCCCGTCGCACCGTGGCCCGGCCCAGATCCGGCCGACACCGACGGCGTCGCCGCCCCGGGCGAGGGGGCGGGTCCCGCACCCCGCTCGGCGGTCGGCCACGTCGGCGACGTGCTGCTCGTCGGCCTGCGCCGCCTGGGGGGAGCGTCGTGGGAGTCGACCGCCTCGACGGTGGTGGTGGCGGCGTGTGTCGGCTTCGTGTTCCTCACCGTGCACCCACGGCTGATCTTCACCGAGAACACGCCCACCGGGGGCGACATGGGCTCCCACGTCTGGGGTCCGATGTACCTCATGCGCGAGGTGCTGCCGCAGTGGCGCCTCACGGGCTGGGCCCCCGACTGGTACGCCGGGTTCCCCGCGTTCCAGTTCTACATGGTCGTGCCCATGTTGATGATCGTGGCGCTCAACGTCGGCGTGCGCTCGCCGTTGCTCGTGCTGTCGCTGCCCGCGGCTCTGGCGGTCATCCCCCTCGGGTGGTTCGTGCCCCGCCTGCACCGCTACCGCTGGGCCCTCGTCGCCCTCGGCTCGGCGCTGACCGTGCTGGTCACGCCCGTGCCCTACGGCGTCAGCTTCAAGCTGGTCGCGGTCTCGGGGCTCCTCGGCCTCCCGATCGCGGCGTGGGCCCTCGGCCGCCTCGCCGGCGCCCCCTTCCCGGTCCCGCCCGCGCTGGCCCTGGGCTCGCTGTTCTTCCTCTACAACCTGGAGCCGACGCTCAACTCGGGCACCGGCAACATCATCGGGGGCAACCTCACCTCGACGATGGCGGGCGAGTTCTCGTTCTCCATCAGCCTCACCGTCGGACTGCTCTACCTGGGCTTCTTGATCCGGGGTCTGCGCACGGGTCGGGGCCGCGGGATCACCGCCGCGCTGCTGGCGGTGTGCGGGCTGTGCCACATCATCCCCGCGTTCTACATGCTCGCCGCCACCGCCCTGGCCCTGGTGCTCTGGCCCGGGCGGGCCCGGCTGCGGTGGTTCCTGCCCATCGGTCCCGTCGCCGGTCTGCTGGCCGCGTTCTGGATCGTGCCCTTCGCCGGGCGCCACGCGCTCGTGAACGACATGGGGTGGGAGCGGGTGCCGCACGAGGGCTCGGAGCCGGCCCAGACGGTGTGGAGCTACCTGCTGCCCTCCGCGCTGCACGTGCCCATCGGCGTGGCGGTCGTGGGCCTCGTCGTGGGCATCGTGTTCCGGCGGCGCCTGGCGTACCTGCTCGGCCTGCTGACCGTCGGGTCGGCCCTCGCCTTCGGCCACGTGCCCGACGGCCGCCTCTGGAACGCCCGCATCCTGCCTCTCTACTACCTGTCGATCTTCCTGCTCGGGGCGCTGGCCGTGGCCGAGGTCCTGCGGGCGATGTCGATCCTGGTGTCGCGCGACCCGGAGCGCCCGACCCCGTGGGTGGGCGTCGCCGCCGCGCTGCCGGCGGTGGTGGCCGTGGTCGTCTTCCTGGGTGGCCCGCTCGCCACCCTGCCCCTCGTGTCGGGCACGACCCCCGAGGGCGAGGCCACGATGCTCGGCACCACCCGCAGCTACCGCAACCCGGGCTCGTTCTGGGCCCAGTACAACTTCCGCGGCCTCGAGGGCCAGCAGCCGGTGCAGGGGGCCGGGGCCGACGCGGTGGTGCCCGACGGCCAGGGCGGCTGGCCCGAGTTCCGCGACATGGTCGCGACCATGGACGGCCTCGGCCAGGACCCCGACCACGGCTGCGGCCGGGCGTTCTGGGAGTTCGGCAGCGAGCGCCTGGGGTCCTACGGCACGACGATGGCGCCGATGATGCTCCCGTACTTCACCGACGGGTGCATCGGCTCGATGGAGGGCCTGTACTTCGAGTCGTCGGCCACCACGCCCTACCACTTCCTGGTGCAGTGCCAGCTCTCCCAGGCGGGGTCGTGCTCCCAGCGCGACCTCGCCTACTCCGGCTTCACCCTCGAACGGGGCCTCCAACAGCTCGAGCTGCTCGGCGTCTCGTACTACATGGCGTTCAGCCCGACCGCGGTGGGCCAGGCGTCCCAGAGCGACCGCCTGACCGAGGTCGCGGTGTCCGGTCCGTGGCACGTCTATGAGCTCGATGCGGAGCGCACGGAGATGGTGGTCGGCCTCGACCACGAGCCGATCGTGCTCGAGGGGGTCGAACCCACCCAGGACAGCTGGCTCGACCCCTCCGCGGCCTGGTTCAACGACCCCGAGCGGTGGGACGTGCCCTTCGCCATCGACGGCCCCGACGACTGGGCCCGCGTTCCGCTCCCCGAGCTCGAGGCCCAGGCCGAAGGCGACGAGGTCCGTCGCGCCGGGGACCGCGAGCTGCCCGCGTTCCCCGAGGAGCAGGTGCGCCCGGCTGAGGTCACCGACATCGAGATGGGCACCGACACCGTGTCGTTCGACGTCGATGAGCCCGGCACCCCGGTGCTGGTCAAGGTGTCGTACTTCCCCAACTGGGAGGTCGACGGGGCCGAGGGCCCGTGGCGGGTGGCGCCCAACCTGATGGTCGTGGTGCCCACCGAGCGCGAGGTCACCATGAGCTACGGACGTACGTCGCTGGACTGGGCCGCGTACCTCCTCACCGCCCTCGGGCTGCTGGCCCTGGTCGGGCTCTGGCGGTTCGGGCCGGTACCGATCCCCGAAGGCCTCCTCGACCGCCGCCGCCGCCAGCGGCGCGAGGCGTGGACCCGGGCGCAGGCCGACGCTAGCCCGGTCGACGAGGGCGTCACCGGCCCTCCGCCGCCCGCGGTGCCGCCCGGCGGCTGGGGTGCGCCGGCACCCGGCCCGGGCACCGGTCCCGGGCCCTCGCCCCCTGTGGTACCGCCCGGCGACGTGGGTCCTCCCGGGCCCTCGCCCCCCGGCGTGCAGCCCGATGGGGCGCCGCCCGCCGACCCCCGGCCGTGAGGCACCGGTTGCGGCGGTTCGCCTCCATCGGGCTCATCGCCACCGCCGTCGACATCGGGGTCCTGCTGCTCCTCGCCCGGGGCGTGGGGCTCATCGTGGTGGCGGCCGACGCCGTCGCCCTCGTGGTCGCGGCGGGCGTCAGCTTCGGGCTCCACCGCCAGATCACCTTCGCCGGAGACCCCGCCGTGCGCTGGGTGCAGCACCCCCTGGCCTTCGTGCTCGGTGCCACGGTGGCCGGCGCGGTCGACGTCGTCGTGCTGCGCGCCGTCGTCGAGCTCACCGGCTGGGAGTCGGCGGCCACGCTGGCCACGGCCAAGGTCCCCGCCATCGCGGCGGCCTCGGGGGTGCGGTTCGTGGCCTACCGGTGGGTGCTCTTCGGCGCCGTGCGGGCCGAGCTGGCCGAGCGCCAGGACCGTCCGCCGGCCCCGGGCGACCGCCGCCTCTCGGTGGTGATCCCCGCCTACCACGAGGCGGACCGCATCACCGCCACCGTGGCCCGCGTGCGCGCCGAGCTGGCCGACGTCGCCCCGGGGGCCGAGCTGGAGGTCGTGGTGGTCGACGACGGGTCGGGCGACGGCACCGGCGACGCGGCGGTGGCCGCAGGGGCGGACCAGGTGCTCACCCTCCCGGCGAACCGGGGGAAGGGCGCCGCGGTGCGCGCCGGCGTGCTCGCCGCCCACGGCCGCACCATCGCCTTCACCGACGCCGACCTGTCGTACCCGCCGGCCCAGCTCGCCGACCTGCTCGCCGAGGTCGAGGCCGGGTGGGACGTGGTGGTGGGCAGCAGGGTCCACACGCAGACCTCCACGCTCGTGCGGGCCCGCCGGGTCCGCGAGCTGGGGGGGCGGGCCATCAACCTCTGCACCCACGCGGTGCTGCTGGGCGCCCACCGTGACACCCAGTGCGGGATCAAGGCGTTCCGCTCGGACGTGGCCCGCTCGCTGTTCTCCCGCACCCGGATCGACGGCTTCGCCTTCGACGTCGAGGTGTTCCACCTCGCCGAGCGCGACCAGCTCTCGGTCCGCGAGGTGCCGGTGCGGGTGGCCAACGCCGAGCGCTCGAGCGTGCGAGTGGTCCGCGACGGCCTCGCCCTCATCCGCGATCTGGTCCGCATCGTGCGGGGCGGCCGGGCCGGCTGGTACGACCAGGACCCCGAGGGGTCGACGGCGAGCACCGGGGCCGAACCGGGCACCCGCTAGGGTCGCCGCGCCATGGCCGACCTCGATGCCATCTTCAAGGCCTACGACGTCCGGGGCACGGTCCCCGACCAGATCGACGCCGAGGCCTGCCGGGCCATCGGGGCCGCCTTCGCCCGCTTCGCGGCCGACACGGAGGGCGCCACGCGCATCCTCGTGGGCCGCGACATGCGCCCGACTGGCGTGCAGTTCGCCGCCGCCTTCGCCGAAGGCGCCCAGTGCCAGGGCCTCGACGTGATCGACCTCGGGCTGTGCTCCACCGACCTGGTGTACTTCGCGTCCGGTCGCCACGACGCCCCCGGCGCCATGTTCACCGCCAGCCACAACCCGGCGCAGTACAACGGCATCAAGTTCTGCCTCTCGGGGGCCAAGGCCGTGGGTCGAGACTCCGGCCTCGACCGGATCAAGGCCCTGGCCGCCGCCGGCGTCGCCGACCACCTGGGCGAGCCGGGCCGGTTCTCGGTGCTCGACCAGCTCGACGCCTTCGCGGAGCACGTCCGGTCCTTCGTCGACGTCACCGCCCTCGCTCCGCTGAAGGTCGTGGCCGACACCGCCAACGGCATGGGCGGCCTCGTGGTGCCCGCCGTCTTCGCGGCCCTCCCGTGTGAGCTGGAGGTGATGTACGGCGAGCTCGACGGCAGCTTCCCCAACCACCCCGCAGATCCCATCCAGGTCGAGAACCAGGCCGACCTGCGGGCCCGGGTCCTCACCACCGGCGCGGATGTGGGCCTGGCCTTCGACGGTGACGCCGACCGGGTCTTCGTGGTCGACGAGAAGGGCGAGCCGATCTCGGGTTCGACGACCACCGCCATGGTCGCCGCCGGTGTACTCGAGAAGGAGCCGGGGGCGACGATCCTCCACAACCTGATCTGCTCCAAGGCGGTGCCCGAGATCGTCCGGGAGCGGGGCGGCACCCCGGTGCGCACCCAGGTCGGGCACTCGATCATCAAGGCGGTCATGGCCGACACCGGCGCCGCGTTCGGCGGTGAGCACTCCGCCCACTACTACTTCCGGGACAACTGGCGGGCCGACAGCGGCCTGATCGCCGCGCTCCACGTGCTCGAGCAGCGCAGCAAGGCCGGCGTCCCGCTCTCGGAGATGCGGATCCCGTTCGACCGCTACGCCCCCTCGGGGGAGATCAACACCACCGTCGACGACCCGCTCGCGGTCATCGAGCGGGTGGCCGGGGCCTTCCCCGACGCGGAGGTCGACCGCCTCGACGGGCTCACCGTCGAGGTGGGCCCGTGGTGGTTCAACCTCCGCCCGTCGAACACCGAGCCCCTCCTGCGCCTCAACCTCGAGGCCCCGACCCGGGCCGAGTGCGACGCCCACGTCGCCGAGGTCCTCTCGCTCATCACCGGATCGGCCCCGGCCGGATCCCCGACCACGGAGTAGACCCCCCCATGGCCCTCGACACCCAGCTCCTCGACATCCTGGCCTGCCCCGACGACAAGGGACCGCTGCTGTACTTCGAGGACGAGTCCTCGCTCTACAACCCTCGCCTCAAGCGGCGCTACCGCATCGAGGACGACATCCCGGTGATGCTCGTCGACGAGGCCGAGAGCGTCACCGACGCCGAGCACGAGCGCCTCGTCGCCAAGGCTGCGACCGACGACGTCACCCCCACGTTCGAGGCCTGAGCTGATGGCAGGGGAGCCGACCGACACCGACCCGACCCGGCGGGGCATCGACTCGCTCGGCCTGCGCGCCGCCACGCTCGGCCTGGCCGACCAGGTCGCCGACGCGGTGGCGGTGGGCGAGGCCGTCACCGGCCTGCCCGAGGGTGAGGACATCGCCAACATCCTGGTGCTCGGGATGGGGGGCAGCGGCGTGGTCGGCGACGTGCTCGACGCCGTCGGCGACCTGTTCCTGCCCATCCCCGTCGTCGTCTCCAAGGGCTACGACGCGCCCAGCTTCGTCGGCCGCGACACCCTCGTCGTGGCCGTCTCGTTCTCGGGCGACACCGAGGAGACGCTCCAGGCCGCCGAGGAGGCCCAGCAGGCCGGGGGGCGCATGCTCGTCGTCTCCGGCGGCGGGCGCCTGGCCGAGCTGGCCGAGGAGTGGGGCGCGGCGTTGGCCCCCGTCCCCGAGGGCATCGCCGTCCCACGGGCCGGCATCGGGGCCATGGTGACCCCGCCGCTCGTGGTGCTCGAGCGCATGGGCCTCTTCCCCGGCGCGCACGGGTGGATCCAGGCCGCCGTCACCCAGCTGCGGCACCGGGCCGACGAGCTCGCCTCCGACCACAGCCCGGCGGCCGCCCTGGCCCGCAAGCTGGGCCGCTCGCTGCCCATCATCTACGGCGCCGGCGCCGTGGGCCGGGTGACCTCATCGCGGTGGAAGACGCAGGTCAACGAGAACGCCAAGACCCCCGCGTTCGCCAACGTCGTGCCCGAGCTGGGACACAACGAGCTGGTGGGCTGGGGCCAACACGGTGACCTCACCCGCCAGGTGTTCCAGATGGTGTTCCTCCGCCACGACGAGGAGCACCCGCAGCAGTCGCGGCGCTTCGACATCCTCGAGGAGCTCCTCGATGAGGTGGTGGGCGCCATCCACACCGTCGCCGCCGAGGGCGACGGAGCCTTGGCCCAGCTGCTCGACCTGTGCCTGGTGGGCGACATGGTCAGCCTCGAGCTGGCCGCCCAGGAGGGCCTCGACCCCGGCCCGGTGCCGGTGCTCGACGACCTCAAGCGCGCCCTCTCCCACGGCTGACCGTCCTCGCCCGCCTCACCCGCCGGTCCGCAGCCCCCCACCCCGCCGAACCCCCCATCACGTCGAACTGGTAGCGACATCGGGTGTTCTGGCCCCCAGATCCGCTACCAGTACGGCTGCGGTCGCCGAACGTCGATGCCCCATCGGCGCGAGGGTGGCGCTCGTTGTCGTAGGGGGTCTCTAAGGTCGGGTCCATGTCGACCCGACGCAAGACCCTCCACAAGCGCCGCCCTCGGCGCGGACCCGGCGCTCGACCGGGTCCGTCCGGCCCCGAGGCGTCCCGCAGCCGCCCCGATGCCTCTGATTCCCGCGCTGGGGGCCGACCCGACGCGGGGCCCGGTCGGCACCGTGACCCCGGCGCGGGGTGGGGCGAGCGCCGCTCGGCGCGAGACGAGGCGCGGCCCGAGGATGTGGCCGCGCAGATGCTCACCCTGCTCGCCGCCGGTGGCGCCCCGCGGGTCGCCGCCGCCCGCCATGCTCTCCGCCGGCTCCCGCCTGCCGTCGTGGTGAACGCGGCGCAGCCCTTGGTGGAGGCCACAGTGGCGGCGGCGTGGACCGGGGGCTGGCAACCGGCCGAGCTCGAGTGGCACACCCGCCGCGTCGCCGGCGCGGGCGCGGCCTCGGTTCTGGTGGCGGCGGTCGCGGCCGACGCGGTGCTGCGCGCCGGGCGCGACCTGCACCCCCTCTGGCGTGCTCAGCTGAGCGAGCTCGGCATCACCCCGCCGGAGCGTCCTGGTCACGTGCCGTCGCGCTGGTTGCACGCCGCGGTGGGCGACGGGCCCGACGCAGGGGTGGAGGCAGTGTGCGACCTCGTTGCGGCCACCGGCCGCCTGCCGCAGCTCCAGGTGTTGCTCCCGGTGCCGGGTCGCCCCGACATCACCCTCGACGCCGTGGGCGACGATGCCGGGGCCGCACCGTCGGGCATCGAGCCCCGCGTGCTCGAGCGGGTGCGGGCGCTGCTCGCCAAGGCCGAGGCGACCACGTTCGAGGCCGAGGCCCAGGCCTTCACGGCCAAGGCCCACGAGCTGATGACCCGCCACTCCCTCGAGCACGCGACGGTCGCCCGCCCCGGGTCCGGGCCCCGCACCCGCCCCGTCGCCCGCCGCCTGCTGCTCGACGATCCCTACGCGGACGCCAAGGCTCTCCTGGTCCACGTCGTGGCCGGGGCCAGCCGGTGCCGGTCGGTGTCGCAGCCCGGGGTGCAGATGTCGACGGTGGTGGGCTTCGAGTCCGACGTCGAGGCGGTCGAGGTGCTCTTCACCTCGCTGCTGGTGCAGGCGCAGACCGCGCTGCAGGAGCTGGCGCGACGCTCGACGGCGGGGTCCCGGGAGCGCAGCCGCGGTTTCCGCTCCTCGTTCCTCCGAGGCTTCGCCCACCGCATCGGCGACCGCCTCGAGGCCGCCGGTGATGCGGCGGTCGCGGATGTCGACCGGGCCCGCGGGGGTGCGCTGGTGCCGGTGCTCGCCGCCCGGGAGGCCGAGGTCGACGAGCAGATGGCCCGGCTCTTCCCGGCCGTCACCAGCCGGGCGGGGTCCCGGCCCGTCGACGCCCTCGGCTACCGGGCAGGGTCCGCCGCGGCCGAGCGGGCCGACCTGCCGTGGGAGCACCTCGCGTCCGGAACCTGACGCCCCGGGGGTCTGTGTGCGCCGCCGATCGCATCTTGCCGGGACCTGGGGGCGCTCGGTCGGTGTGGGCGGCCGACCGCACGGCGCCAAGACCTCGACCCCCGAGACCATCGGACCTGGCGCGCCCCGGCAGCGCGTGAGCACAGGCGGACACGACGTCGCCGCCGAGGGCCAAGGGGCGACCGGGGCCCTGACGAGGGTCGTCCCATCAGGCGGTGGGCAGCGGCGCCGTAGCCACGGTGGGACCGTGGTTGAGGACCCAGCCCAAGTGACAGGGGCGGTCCGGGCCGCACGGGCCCAGGGCGGTGCCGAGGCTCAGGTCAGTGGTTGCCGTAAAGGTTCCGTCGGCCGCCACCACGATCGCATAGAGCACCGCCGGGTAGACGCACCGCTCCTCGGCGGCGGTGTCGAGGTCGGCGGGGCACTGTCCGAGCCTGACCACGGCCCCGGCCGGGAACCCGGTCCCCCGGACCGTGACCTGCTGGTCCGGCACGTAGGGGCCGGCCGGATCGATCACCAGCTCGGGCACGGGGGCCTCGACGCCGGGCGCGAAGGAGATCGGGACGGCCGCCTGAACCTGGAACCTCTCGTCGCGGATCGTGATGGCGCAGGGCGAGGTCGTGCAGTCCGTGCGGCCGTCGGGGGAGTACACCGCGGACCGCACGGTCACCGTGGCCACCAGAGCACCGTCGGCATCGGACGAGGCACGCGCCGAGGGACCGATCTGGTCGCAGGCGGACTCCCCCGGGGCGCACACCTCGATCACGAACGCCCCGTTGGGCCGGAGCCCCTCGGCCCGCACCGTCACGGCCTCACCCTCGGCCAGACCCGTGCGGGGAGAGGCGGTGATGCTCGGCGCGACCGGGGGCCCGACGTCGGCGAAGGTGAGGGGCACGAGGACGGCGCGAGGGGGTAGGGCGAAGGGGCCCACGGCCAGGACGCACCCGGCCGGCTCGATGGCGCAGTCGTAGGGCTCGGCCTGGTTGAGGTCCGCCGAGCCGCGAGTGATCTGGAGCGTCCGGCTCACCGACACCGTCTGCTCCGCCGACGCCGCGACCTGGCCCTCGACCCCGGCCTGCTCAACCGCTGATGTCGTGCACGACCTCGACGCGTCATCGGCGGTGACGTCGCCGGCGCACATCAGGACCACGGCGTCGGGCAGATTGTCCAGCCCCTCGACGCGGACGGTCACCAGATCGCCGTCGCGGAGGCCGGTGCGGGGGGTGACGTCGACCGAGACATCCTCGGCCCCGCCGAGCACACGGTTCCCCTCGGGCCCGGACGGGAGGGTGGAGCTCGAGCCCGGCTCGGGGTCGGTGCTCGCCGGTCCGAGCTCGGTCCGCACCCGGTCTGCGGGTTCATCGCCGAAGGTGTTGGCGGCCACGGCGATCGCCACGAGCAGGACCGGCACGGCTGCCGCGAGCACCGCCACCCGGCGGCGGCGGGCGCGGCGTGCGGCCCGACGTCGGAGGTCGTCGGAGCCCGGTCCGTCGGCGACGGGCGTGGTGCGGAGGGATTTGAGACGGGTCTCGATGTTCGTCACGGGAGGGCTCCATCGATGGGGGCGGGGTCGGTCCCCGGGTGGCGGGCGGAGGAACGAGGGGCGACCTCATTGGGGGTCTCGGCCAGGTGCCGGGCGAGAGCCTGGCGGGCTTGGTGCAGGGTGGCGCCGACGGTCCCGACCGCGATGCCCATGGCCTCGGCCACGTCGTCGTAGGCGAGGTCGGCCACGTGGTGCAGGACGATGGCCGTCCTTTGGCGGTCCGTGAGCAGGGCCAGCGCCCGTCGAAGGTCGAGGTCGGTGCCGTCGGGCCCGGCCACCGTCTCGGACTCGCCGGCGGCGCGCCGTCTGAGCAGGTGGTGCTCCATGCGGTGGCGGCGCTGGCGGCGGCGGACGACGTTGGTGGCCGTGCGCCACACCCAGCCGGCGGGTGACGGCATGGTGCGCACCCTCTCCCAGCGCTCGACGGCGCGGACGAAGGCCTCGTCGAGGGCGTCGGCGGCAACCGAGGCGTCACCGCACCAGGCGGCGAGGGCGACCGCCATGGACGGTCGCAGCTCCTCGTACCAGCCGTCGAAGTCCTCCACCATCACCTCCCCGAGTCACGAGCCTCCCCGCTCCTTTAGCGGCTGTCGGGCGTCTCTGCCGTGAGGGGGCCCCGACCCACCCGGTCGGTCAGGTGGACACGACCTCGAGGCCGAGGGCGAGGGCGACGGGGATCTGGCGGGGGTCGAAGGTCACGAACCGCACCGGCGGCGGCAGGCGGTCGGCCGCCGCGAGGTGCAGGGCGTCGACAGTGCGCAGCGGCTGCTCGCGGACCAGCTCGGCGGCCCGGTCGAGGCAGAGGGCGTCGACGGGCACGACGTGCACGCGCTCCCAGTCGTCGCGGAGCGCCCGGCGCAGGCGGTCGCGATCGACCGGGTTCTCGGTGACGCGGTCGACGAGGGGCAGGGCCTCGGCCAGGGCCAGGGCCGACGCGCACCACGAATGATCGTCGGCCATGGCGTCGAGCACGATGCGGCGGTGGGGCCCGGTGAGGTAGCGGCCCAGCAGGGCGGTGGTGTCGAGGGCCAGGGTCACGAGCGGGGGAGCAGGGTCACGAGCGGACCTCGGCGACGAGGCGGTCGAGGCGGGTGCCGGGCCAGGGGTCGAGGCGGACATCCGGCGGCGGACGGTCGGACCGCCGGGCAGGGGTCACCAGGCCGCGGGCGGCGAGATCCGGGATGGTCGGCACCCCGGTGCCGGGGTCGAGGGGTCCGAGCTGGGCCACCGGGCGCCCGGCCACGGTCACCACGATGCGCTCTCCGCCCTCGGCCCGGCGCAGGAACGCCGCGACTTGGGCCCGGAACGTGCGCACCGGCACCGACTCGGTCATGGCCGCACGCTACCGGACCGACGCCCTCACGTGTACACGCGTGGACACCTGAGGCGTGGCGCGATCCGCCGCCCGTGGGCCATCCTCTCGCCCATGAACTTCGCCTTCAGTGACGAGCAGGAGGAGCTGCGCAAGGTCGTGCGCCAGTTCCTCGAGAACAAGTCCTCCGAGACCGCGGTCCGCGAGCAGATGGACACCGAGACGGGCTACGACCCCAAGGTGTGGAGCCAGATGGCCGAGCAGCTCGGCCTCCAGGGCCTCGCCATCCCCGAGGAGTACGGAGGCTCGGGCTACGGCTACATCGAGCTGGTCGTGATCCTCGAGGAGATGGGCCGGGCCCTGCTCTGCGCGCCCTACTTCTCCACCGTGGCCCTGGCCGCCAACACCCTGTTGCACGCCGGCGACGCGGACGCCAAGGCGGCGATCCTCCCCGGCATCGCCTCGGGCGAGACCATCGCCACGGTGGCCTTCACCGAGGCCAACGGCAAGTGGGACGCCTCGGGCATCACCACCGCCGCCACCAGCGACGGCGAGGGCTACACCCTGTCGGGCGAGAAGATGTTCGTGCTCGACGGCCACGTCGCCCACACGATCATCGTGGCCGCCACCACCGACGCCGGCGTCAGCCTCTTCGTCGTCGACGGCGAGGCGTCGGGCCTCACCCGTGAGGCCCTGCCCACCATGGACCAGACCCGCAAGCAGGCCCGCCTCACCCTCGACGCCACGCCGGCCACCCTGCTCGGCACCGACGGCGAGGGCTGGACCGTGCTCGAGCGGGTGCTCGACCTGGCGGTGGTGGCCCTGGCCGCCGAGCAGGTCGGCGGCGCCCAGTTCGTGCTCGACATGGCCGTCCAGTACGCCAAGGACCGCGTGCAGTTCGGCCGGCCCATCGGCTCGTTCCAGGCCATCAAGCACAAGTGCGCCGACATGCTGCTCGAGGTCGAGTCGGCCAAGTCCGCCGCGTACTACGCCGGCTGGTGCGCCTCGGAGCTCAACGACGAGCTGCCGTCGGTGGCCTCGCTGGCCAAGGCCTACTGCTCCGAGGCGTACTTCCACGCCACCGCCGAGAACATCCAGATCCACGGCGGCATCGGCTTCACCTGGGAGCACCCGGCCCACCTGTACTTCAAGCGGGCCAAGTCCTCCGAGCTGCTCTTCGGTGATCCGACCTACCACCGCGAGCTGCTGGCCCAGCGCATCGGGCTGTAGCGAGCCCGTCCGCCGCCAGGCGGGTCACCTCGGGTCCGACATGTCGGCGCCATCGGCGTCGCCCCGCCGGGACAGCCCCTCGTCGGGCAGCGAATCGACGTCGAATCGCCAGCGGACGGGCGTCCTGGGTGCATCGGCCGGCGCGACGGCGACGACGCGCCGGCCCGACTGGAAGCACGACCCGCCTCGTCGGGCAGCGAATCGACGTCGAATCGTCAGCCGACGGGTCGTCGACGGGCGTCGGCCCCTTAGCGCCGCTCGCGCTCGCCGACCACTGGGGCTCGGCGTCGGCCGGGGCGCGAGCGGTGCCGGGCCCCGGTCGACGCGGTGAAGCCGAGCGAGGCGTAGAGGGCCTCGCCTTCAGGGGTGGCGTTGAGGGTGATCCATTCGACGCCGTCGGCATCCAGCGCGTCGACCAGGGCCTTCGTGGCGGCACGGGCGCACCCCCGCCGGCGCCACCGCAGCTCGGTCGCCACCGAGCCGATGTGAGCGGCGCGACCCTGCTCGCGCCCGGGCGCCGGCGCAACGGTGCTGCCCACGGCCAGGGCCGAGGCCACGGGACGGCCCCGGATGTCGTCGACCACGGTGGCCCGCCACGCACCGGAGGACCACCCGTCCGTCCAGGCCGTGAGGAACGGCGCGACCCACCCCGGACGACCGGCCAGACCGTCGCCCATGAACATCACCTCGCGCAGGCGGGCCAGGGCGGGGCCGTCGGCCGCGCCGGCGTCGCGGGCCACGGGCTCGCCGGCGTCCGCGTCGGTCGGCGGTGGGGGCGCGGTGGTGGCCGTCATGGTGAGCGAGCCGGCATCGCGGGCCACCTCGGTGAAGCCCAGCGCCCGGTAGAGGTGCACGGCGGCGGGGTTGACGGCGTCGGCCACGCTGAGGCTCACCCGGGCCGTACCGTGGGCCGCAGCCTGGTCGAGGGCACCGCCCACCAGCGCCCGCCCGAGGCCGCGCCCGCGATCCGCGGGAGCCACGGCGACGGTCAGCTCGGGGACGTCGGGGCCCACGAAGCCGTAGCCCGCCCGATCGGCCGACATCCGCCGGGTCCACGCGGCACCGACGCGCCGGCTCCCCTCCCAGGCCACCAGGCCCAGGTCACCGGGACGGCCCCACCCGTCGAGGTAGCGGGCGACGTGGTCATCGGCGAGCGGGTCGGCGGGTCGAGGGGTGCCGGGCGGAAACGCCGCCTCGGCGAGCATGGCTCGCAGGAAGGGCAGGTCGGCGTCGGTCGCAGGCAGCAGCACGGCGCGATCATGGCCCCCGGTGCGGGGCGGGTACCCCCGAGTTGGCATCATCGGAGCGTGAGCGACCCTGCGACTCGGACCGGACGCCGCCGATGCTGGTGATCGTGCTCATCGCGGTGGCGATCGGGCTGGTGGTGGCCATCGCCCTCTACGCCATCGGGCGTGAGGTCGTGCTCCTCGAGTCCCGGGTCCAGCCTGCGGTGTTCGAGCTCGAAGAGGCCATCGCCTTCGTCGCGGATCGCCTGCCCGACCCGGTCACGGCCCGGGTGAGCCTCGACGACGTGCGCTGGGTGCTGCAGGCCGACGCCGAGGTGCTCGAGGCGGCCACCGCCGAGGAGGTGGCGCAGGGCGAGAGCGACGAGGTCCTCGATGAGGACGGCGCCGTGGGCCGCGTGCTCGAGCGGGCCACCGACGAGCGCCCGGCCCTCGCTGACGAGGACGTCGTCGCCATCCTCGACGCCCGCCTCACCTACCTCCAGGCCATCGGCGCCGTCGGCACCGAGGCCCCCTTGGGCCTCGAGGCGGGTCCCGGTCCCGCGCCCGACGACGGGGCCGTCTGACCCGGCGGGGCGCCTGCTGCGCGTCGGTCGGGGGGCCGAGATCGGTCGTCGTCGGCGTACGGCCCTAAGGTCGGCCCATGGAGCGTCCCACCCGTTTCGAGCACAGCCGCTGGGTCGGTGACAAGCGTGACCAGCACGTGCACGACCTCGACCACTGCGACGAGGAGCCGGTCAAGGAGCTGATGGAAGCCCGCACCTACCTCTGCTTCGGGCCCGACACACTCGCTGAGGCGCGCAACCGTGGCTACCGCCCGTGCCGCTGCCCGGGGTCCCGTGTCGCCCGTGAGGCCGAGACCGACATCGACGCTGAGGCGACGGGCTAGGACGCTCCACCGTGCCGGTGGAAGAGCACCCCGTCCGCTCGGGGGATCTGGCCCTCGTCGGCCACCTGGCCCGACCTCGAGCCCGCAGCAGCACCGGTCGCCCCGGGCTCGTGCTCACCCACGGCCTGCCGCCGGCCACCGCCGGGGCCGCCGCCGCGGGCACCGACCTGCCCGAGCTGGCCGATCGGATCGCCACCACCCTCGGGTGGGTCGTGCTGACCGTGCGCCTCCGGGGGGCCGGCGGCTCCGAGGGGGACTTCTCCCTCGGGGGGTGGCAGTCCGACCTCGAGGCCGGCCTGGCGTCGCTGCGGGCCGTCGCCGACGTGCAGGGCACCTGGCTCGCCGGCTTCGGCACCGGTGGGGGTCTGGCCATCTGCGCCGGCGCCGCCGACCCCGGTGTCGCAGGGGTCGCGGCCCTCGCCGCCCCGGCCGACTTCGACGACTGGGCCGGTCACCCGCGCCGGCTGCTCCAGCACACCCGGGAGATCGGCATCATCTCCACCCCGGGCTTCCCGGCCCAGCCCGAGCTCTGGTCCCGCGAGCTGCGCGACATCCGGCCGGTGGCGCGCGTCGCCCGCCTGGCGCCCCGGCCCCTGCTCGTCGTGCACGGGCTCGACGACGAGGCGGTGCCCCAGTTCGACGCCCGGGTGCTGAGCGACGCCCACGGCTCGGCCGAGCTTCGCATGATCGGCGGCGCCGGCCACCAGCTTCGCCACGACCCTCGCGCCATCGCCGTGCTGCTGGGCTGGCTCGACCGCCAGGCCAACACCTGACCGGCCCCACCGTCGGGAGCGACGGACGCGGACTCACCAGCTGCCGCCGCCGCCCCCTCCTCCGCCGCCACCGGAGAACCCGCCGCCGGAGAACCCGCCGCCCGCGCCCGACCCGCTCGAGCTGGGCGCGGTGGTGGTGGAGCTGAAGCTCGAGGCGTAGAGGGCGGGGACGAGGATGTTGCCCGACATCGTCTGCTCGACGGGCGGCACCGACGAGGCGGACATGGCGTGGTTCCAGGCGTCGGCCTCGCCGAGGGCGACGGCCCACGCCGAGTACTCCCGCAGCAGCCCGTTCTGCCACGCCCACTCGACGTGCTGGGCCTCGCTGTCGTGCAGGAAGCGGCGGAACGACTCCGACCGCAGGGCGATGGCCGAGCCGCGGGCACTGAGGCTGCGGGTGAGCTTGCCGTAGGCCAGCCAGCCGATGACGGCGGGGATCAGGACGGCGGCGACGATGGCGCCGACGGCGCTGCGCAGGCCGAACGCGGCCGCGGCCCCGCCGGTGCCGACCACGGCGACGGGGAGGACGAGGCAGAACGCGATGGCGATGCCGGGGTTGCCCCCCGCCGCACGGAGCCCGCCTCCGCCTCCGCCACCGAAGGACGGCGCCCGGTGGCGGAACACGTGGGACGACTGGACCCAGGCGGTGATCGCCTCGCCCGCCTCTCGCCACGCGGCCGAGAAGCCGGGGCTGTAGCTGCCCAGCTCCACCGACCGGTTGCCCCCGAGCGCCTTGTTCATGATGGGCGCGGTGGTGGCGTCGGCCGTCGCCGCGGCGGGGCCGGGGGCCAGGCTGACCTCGCTGCCGTTGCGGGTGATGGTGACGATGTCATGGGCGACGAGGCCCGAGAACCACGAGCCGATGGTCCGGTCGTCGATCTCCTCGCGCAGCACCACCGCGGCCTGCCACGGTTCGATGCCACCGGGGGGCACGAACTCCAGGCCCGCCAGCTCGCCCATCTTGGTGTCGGCCACCATCCGGGCGCCGGGCACCGGTGGGGGGGCGTCGGTGGGCGCATCGTGGTGGGGGCCGAAGGCCTCCGAGCCGAAGGGCACGAACGCGGCCTCGGTGGCCCCGCCGCCGGCGACCTCGTTGCGGCCGATCTGGCGGGCGAGGACGTAGGCGGCCAGGGCGACGACGGCGCCGATGGCGGCGACGATGCCGGCCCAGCGGAACCGGGCCGAGGTGTCGCGGCCCTCGAAGGGGGGCACGTCTCCGAAGCTGGCCTCCGCGGTTTCGAGCACGTCGCCGTCGATGGTGAAGCCCTCGTTGGCGTCGAGGTGGTCGATCGCGGTGCGGTAACCGCCGTCGACCTCGGTGATCTCGCAGCGATCGGTCGACCCGGCCGGTCCGCTGAAGCACCGGGGCTCGTCCAGCTCGGCGCCGAGGATGGTGGCTCGGGCGTCCTCGATGGGCACCGGCCACCCGTTGCCGATGGCGTCGAGGGCGAAGCGGTCCTCGACGATGGTCGCCGGCAGCGTGTAGGTGATCTCGTAGCGGTGGCGGCCGCTGATGGTGACGTCGGGGTCGCCGATGCGGATCTCGGTGGCGCTGCCCTTGGGGCTCACCGTGAACTGGTCGGGAGCGGTGGGCGATGACACCGTGATGTCCTGGGGCGCACCGCCGTCGCTCGGGATGTCGCGGAAGATGCCCCGCTTGTCGTTCGGGCCGTAGTCCCAGTCGATCACCTCCCGGATGTCCACCGTGTCGTCGCTGCGGATCACGGCGTCGACGGTGAAGGAGTGGATGCGCTCGCCGCCGACGGCGGGGCCGACGCACCCGGCGGCGGCCAGGGCCGCCAGCACCACCACCGCCAAGGCCATGCCGGCGTGGCGGATGGGCATGTTCAGGTTCATGGCGTCGGTTCCTCCGGTCGTGATCGGGCGGCGAGGCTCGTCGCCCTCACCCGTTGGCCCTCGGTCTTGGCCTTGGCCTTCGGCACCGCCTGCCCTTTGGCCTTCTGCTCCTTCTTCCAGGCCCGCACCCGGTCGAACGCGGCGCGCGAGTCGACGTCGGCCACCGAGAGCCGGGTGCCGTCCGCGTAGGGCCCCGCGGCGCCCTGCCAACCCTCGGGGCGCACGTCGATGCGCTTGGCCAGGAGAGCGATGAAGATGCGGGCCTTCTCCTCGCCGAAGCCCGGGAGGGCCCGGAGCCGGCTCAGCAGGTCGGCGCCGTCGGCGGCACCGGTCCACACGTCGTCGGCCCGTCCGTCGTGGTGTGCAACGAGGTGGGCGCAGAGGGCCTGGACACGCTCGGCCATTGCCTTCGGGAAGCGGTGCACGGCCGGTGGGCCGCGGAACGTGGCGAGGAAGGCCTCGGGCGGAGCCTCGGCGATGGCGGTGGCATCGAGGGGTCCGCCCATCCGCTCGGCCAGGACGTGCGGACCGATGAACGCCTTCTCCATCGGGATCTGCTGGTCGAGCGTCATCCCGAGCAGCAGCGCGAGCGGATCGGAGACGAGCCGCCGGTCGGCGGCCTCGTCGCCGGTCACAGGAAAGGTCGGAGGAGCCACGCCCCAAAGGTACCGTCGCCGCGCACCGGGCGAGAGCCGGGAGTGACGATCCGGGCCCGCAGCGGCCTGGGGGCGACCTGATCGTGCTCCGGTACGGCGCGAGGGGACCCGTGCGGGCGCCCCGGGCTGACCGCGGGCGTCGCCTACGGTCGCGACGATGTCTCCAGCGCTCGACCTGTCCCGACGCCGCGCC
>NZ_DATLXO010000122.1:0-1659 GCF_035575815.1 Iamia sp. | reverse complement strand
GGTCGAGTCGATCCTCCTCGACCGGTCATGACGGTGGCTGCGCAACCGACGATCCAGGCGGCTGATCGGCAGAGTAAAGGCGCTAGAGCCTCGACCACTCGGGCGACGGGCGCCCGTCACCAGGTGCGGCTCCGTCGCACGTCGGATGGTCGCGCTCTCGAGCGGCGCCCTTCGGTCAGGAGCCGTCGCGCTCGTCGATCAGGACCGCGGCGCGGAACTGCGCCATCTCGTTCATCGAGGGGCGGATGCTCGGCGGCAGCTCGTCCTCGAACGCTTCGAGGTGTGCGGCGAGCGGGGCCGCCTCCTCGGGCACGGTGGCGTAGAACTGGAAACGGCGGTCGTACGCGGTGACGGTGCGGTGCTGGATCTCCCATGTGCCGACGAGCACCCACTCGTCGGGCGTGTCGAAGAACAAGGTCTGGGGGTACATCGCTGCGACCCGGAAGCCGCGGCGTTCGGCCAGCTGCCGCCAGTACTCCTTGCGGTCCTCCGGAGGCGTGTGGATCCGGGCTTGGAGCACCTCGTAGTCGCCCAGGCCGAACAGGTCGGTGATCGGTCCTCGGTGCTCCAGGCTGATGTAGCCGAGCTCACCGGTGGCGATGGGATCACCGTCGTAGTAGGTGGCCAGAAAACGGGCCGCCTGGTAGCGCTGGCTGTAGGTGTCGTCGACCGCTCGGGGGACCTCGACGGTGAGCCCCGCCTTGGTCGCCGTGAACATCAGCAGGATGAGGGCAAGCAGGGACGCGACGGGCCGACGCTCGGACCGCTCGACGCGGTTCGCCAGCATCTCGGGGGCCGCCCGGATGAGGACGTAGAGGGCGAGGCCGATGAGGTAGATCTGGTAGCGCTCGTACCACCCGAACTTGGCGAAGGCGGCGTGAAGCACGGTGGTCACGACGACTGCGGACGCGGGGACGACCCACGACCGTCGCGTGTGCCATCCGACGACGACGAGGCCCAGGCAGAGAGCGACGAGGACCGCGATGACAGGGTCCTGGGTGAGGCGGCCGAGGACCTCACGGGGCGGGGGCACGGGGCTCTGGCCAGTCAGTGAGCCGCTCTTGGCGATCACGGAGTTGGGCAGCCAGCCCTGGCCCATGAGCTGGTTCACGATGCCGTAGGCGAGCAGCGGCCCCCCCGAAGCCAGGCCCAGTCTTATGACCCTGGATACACTCGCAGCCCTATGACCTCGGGCGGGCGGGAACAGGGGAGAGGGATGGCTCGACCCGCCGTGCCCGGCCAGCGGGGGGGGTCACCAGCAGGGCGGCGCCGAGGCCCGCGGCCAGAAACACCGTCTCGAGGCGGGTCAGGGTGGCGAGGGCAACGAGCAGGTAGGGCGCGAGGCGTCGGATCCGGCTGCGGGTGCGATCGCGCTCCTGGAGAAGGAGGTGGAAGGCGGCGAGCACCAGAGCGAGGTGCAACACGTGTTCCATGCCGACGAAGGTGGCGGCGGGCAGGAAGAGGACCACGACGACCAGGGTGATCACCGCCGCGACATCGAGCGGCCGGCGCAGGGAGGGCCGGAAGGTCGATTGGAGGCGAGCGAAGAGGGCGATGACGGCGACGGAGGCGGCGACGTTGAGGACGAGGGCCGCCCAGTCGGCGGCGAACGGGGCCACACCGACGAAGGCGGCGACGAGGAGGGTCCAGAGCGGCGAC
>NZ_DATLXO010000121.1:0-19150 GCF_035575815.1 Iamia sp. | reverse complement strand
CCGGGGCGGGTGCCGCCGCCAGCGCCCCGGCGGCGACGAGCGCGCCGCCGACCAGGGCCCGGGCCAGGCGTTGGGCCGGGGTGGCCATCAGGCCGGCGGCCGGGTGCTGCGCTGGTACTCGGGCGAGCCGGCGACCAACAGCACCAGGCGCTCGGGGCTGACCCCACGCCGGATCTCGCTGACCCAGAAGTCGCGCCCGCCAAGGTCGTTCTCGGTCCCCCGCCGCAGGAGCTGGCGGTAGGTGTCCGAGACGAGGAGGCGCAGGCCGCCGGTGGAGCCGAGCAGCAGCCGGGCCACCCGGGTGCGGGGCACACCGTCGGCGAGCAGGTCCAGAGCCCACTCGCGGCCCTCCGAGTCCGGCGGGAACCCGAGGGCGCTCTGGTAGGCCGCCTCGACCCACGACTCGTTCGTCGGCGGGCCGGCAGGGAACTGGGGCGCAGTGCCCTCGAAGTACTCGTCCCCGCCCAGGATCGCGGCGGCGGCATCGTAGCGCTTGCCGCTCAGCACGGTCGGGGCCCCGTCGGTCCGCTCGGCGTCGCTGGCCGGCCGGCCGAGGTAGGTGCGGGTGAGCCGGTCGACCACCACTCGCCCGTATTCTCCGGTGATGGTGAAGCGCCGGGCGACCTGGGCGGGGGTGAGCTCGCCGCTCTCGAGCTGGCCGACCCAGAACGCCGCCCCACCCTCGTCGCTGAGGCGCGACACCAGGTCGAGGTAGTGGGCGTTGACCAGGCGACGACTGTTCGCGACGGTCGGCGCAGGGCACTCGGCGTCGGAGGTGTAGGGCCACGCTCCCGTTGCGGCGACGAGGCCCTCGATGGCCTGGGTGGTGCCGAAGGTGTTGACACCGAAGGCGTCGCCCGGACCGGCGATGTGGCCGTCGGCGGCCTGGCGGCGCTCGATGGCCCGCACCGGGGACCGGTAGGGAAGGCCGGTCAGGCGGATCTCGGCCTTCTCGCGCCACGCTGTCGTGGTCGGGTCGCATCCGAGGGAGGTGGCCGCCAGCATGGCCAGCGCGGTGGAGTTGGGGTTGCCGGGGTCGAAGCCGCCGGGCCAGTCGCCGGTGAAGGTCTGGGTGCGTCCCAGCGCCACCACCGCATCACGCATCACGGGGTCGGTGGTGGTCGTGCCGGCGGTGGCCAGGGCGATGACCACCGAGGCGGTGAGGTCGGTGTCGACGCCGGTGTCGGCCGGGTTGCCGCTGAAGTTGAAGCTGCCGTTGGCTTGCTGGGCGTCGCCGATGGCGGCCACGAGAGGAGTCGGGACGGGCTCGCCGAGGGCGGCGAGGGCCCACGCCGCGACCACCCGGCCGCCGAAGGCGGCGATGGGCGCATAGTCGTCGTCGGGCCCGGCGGCAGCGGTCAGGGCGGCGCCTAGGTCGACCGGGGCGGTGGAGTCGTCGGAGGGGTCGAAGTCGGCCGGGTCGAGGCCGAGGGGCACGGCCACCAGGGCGATGACCTTGGCCGCCTGCTGGGCCTTGCTGCCATCGCTGGCCGAGGTGTCGCCCTGCACCGAGTCGACCCAGTCGTCGACCGAGTCGAGCGGATCCTTGCCCCCGTCGGTGACGGTGCTGGTGACCGCTTCCTCCGCTGCGACCGTGTCCCAGCCGGGGCCGGGCTGGCCGGCGGCGGCGAGGGCGAGGACGGCGTCGGGGGTCTCGAAGCCCGGGAAGTCGGCCAGCTCGAAGCCGCCGTCGGGCTGCTGCTGGCCCTCCAGCCAGACCACGGCGTCATCAACCGCGGGTGACCGAGTCGATCCCCCGTCGGGCGCGGCGCCGGCGGGGGCCGGAAGGAGAGGGAGCGACACCGTGGCGACCATGGCCGCGGCGGTGACGAAAAGGGTGCGTGAACGCACGGGAACCTCCTGTGCTCCCAGAGTCCTCGGGGAGCGGTCGGGCCGCGGGGCGGCCGTGGGCAGGGGCCGGACGGGCCGGCGGCAGGGCGGGTCACCTGGCTCACGGACCCGAAGGACCGCTTACAGCTGCGGGTCAGCGCCGGACTCTCACCGGCTTCCCCCGTCGCCCCGGGTTGTGTGGTCCCGGGACACGACCGTCCGCAACATCCGGGTTGCGGGCGACCTCTGCTGGGTGCGTACCGTACGCACGGGGACCCCGCCCGTCAAAGACCGCAGGAGGCCACGCGTGACCAGCCCCCTGCACTCGGTGACGTGGATGGTCTGGACCATCGCCCTCACCGTCTCGTTGCAGCTGGCCCGCAACCCGCTGCTGGTGGCGATCGTGCTGGCCGTGGTGTGGGTCGTCGTCGAGACCCACCGCCGACCCGGCGCCCTGGCCCGGGCGTACCCGGTGCTCATCGCCGTCGCCGTGGCCTTCGGCGTGCTCCGCGTCGTGCTCATCGGCCTGACGACGCCCGCCGTCGACGGCGCCGAGGGGGTGCTGTTCACCCTGCCGCAGGCCACCCTGCCCACCATCCTCGGCGGGTTCTCCGTCGGCGGGTCGATCGCCCAGTCCGTCGTGCTCCAGACCGCGGTCGACAGCCTGGTCGTGATCGGGATCATGGCCGGCTTCGGTGCGTTCAACGCGGTGGCGTCGCACCACGAGCTGCTGGCGGCGACGCCCCGGGCCTTCCACGAACCCGGGCTGGTGCTCACCGTCGGCCTCGCCTTCGTGCCCTCGACCCTCGACGCCGCGGCCGCCGCCCGGGAGGCCGACCGGGCCCGCACCGGCGGCATGAAGGTGCGCCGGGGGCGTGCCCTGCGCCTAGCCCTGCCGGTGCTCGAGACCGGTCTGGAGCGGGCCGTCCACCTGGCCGAGTCGATGGATTCGCGCGGCTACGGCCGCACCCGGGCCACCGGCAGCGACCGCGCCGCCGCCGCCCTCGGCGCCGCCGCGCTGTTGGGCCTGGCGGGGTCGGTGGTCGCCCTCGTGGGCCAGGCCGGGGCCACCGCCGGGGTGCTGGCCGGCTGCGGGGTCGCGGCCCTGGTGGGAGCGATAGTCGTGAGCGGCCGCTCGGCCCCCACCCGCTACCGCCGCCGCCGGCTGCAGCGGCGCGACGCCACGGTGATGGCCGCGACCCTCGCCGTGCCCGCCGCCCTCGGCCTCTGCGCGGCCCTCGGGGTCGACGGCCTGGCGTGGGACCCCGCCGTGCTCCCCTTCCGGGCTCCCCGCCTGCCGCTCGTGCCCGCCGTGGTGCTCCTCGGCCTGGCGGTGCCGGCCCTCGTCCGGCGACCCGTCCCCGCGCCCTCGGTGCCCTCGCCGTCGCCGGTGGACGTGGTGGCGTGACGGGAACCGACGCCGGAGCGGTGCGATGGGACGGCGTGGGCTTCGCCTACCCCGACGGTCCGCCGGTGCTGGACGGCATCGACCTGGCGGTGGCCGGCGGCGAGGTGGTCCTGGTGGTGGGCGGGAGCGGGTCGGGCAAGAGCACCCTGCTGCGCACCGTGAACGGCCTCGTGCCCCACGCCAGCGGTGGGCGGTTCCGCGGTCGGATCCTCGTCGGTGACCAGGACGTCACGGCCCTGCGCCCTCGTGACCTGGCGGGGTCGGTGGGCTTCGTGCACCAGGACCCCGAGGCCCAGGTGGTGGTGGACGAGGTCGAGCACGACGTGGCCTTCGTGCTCGAGAACTTGGGAGTCGCCGAGGCCGACATGCGCCGCCGGGTCGAGGAGGTCCTCGACGCGGTCGGCATCGCCCACCTGCGCCACCGCTCCCCCGCCACGCTCTCGGGTGGGGAGCGCCAGCGCGCCGCGGTCGCCGGCGCCCTCGCCGCCGCGCCGCCGGTGCTGGTGCTCGACGAGCCGACCTCGATGCTCGACCCCCAGGGCGCCGACGACGTCCTCGCGGCCGTGGCCCGCCTGGCCGACGACCTGGGCACGACGGTGGTCATGGCCGAGCACCGCCTCGAGCGGGCCGCGCCCATGGCCGACCGGGCCGTCGTGATCGTGGACGGACAGGTGGCGGGCGACGGTGCTCCCGGCCCGGTGCTGGCCGACCATCCGAGCGCGCCGCCGGTCGCGCACCTCGGGCGGCTCCTCGGGTGGGACCCACCGCCACTCACGGTGCGCGAGGCTCGGCGCTGGGCCCGGCGGATCCCGGCCGACCTCGGCCTCGACCCCGCGCCGCTCGCTCTCGACCCCGCGGTGATCGGGGTCTCCGATGCCGTCCCGACCCCGGGCGAGGTCCTCGTCACCGCGCGGCGGGTGGCCGTCGGCCACCACGGGCGGCCTCCGGTGCTCGCCGGCATCGATCTCGAGCTCCGACAGGGTGAGGTGGTGGCCCTGCTCGGCCGCAACGGTTCGGGCAAGACCACCCTGCTGCGCGCCCTGGCCGACCTGGCGGGACCCGTCGCCGGCACCGTCGAGCGTCGGTGCCGGGTGGCGCTGGTGCCCCAGGACCCGAGCAGCCTGCTGTTCTCGCCGACGGTGCGGGGAGAGGTGGCCACGACCGCCCGACTGGTGGGCAGCGCGGCCGACGCCGTCGACGAGTGGCTCGAGCGCCTCGACCTGACCCCCCTGGCCGAGCGCCACCCTCGCAGCCTCTCCACCGGCGAGCGCCAGCGGGTCGCGGTGGCCGCCGTGGCCGTCGGGGGGGCGCCGGCGCTCGTCCTCGACGAGCCGACCCGCGGCATCGACGCCGCGTCGCGGGCCGCGCTCGAGGGCGCCGTCACCGCCCACGCCGCCTCCGGGGGCGCGGTGGTCATCGCCACCCACGACGTCGAGCTGGCCGCTCGCTGTGCCACCCGGGTAATCGTGCTGGGCGGCGGTGAGATCGTGGCCGACGGGCCGGCGCGCGCCGTGCTGTCGGGCTCGCTGTTCGCCCCGCAGGTCCTGCGGGTCCTGCCGCCGCTGCTCACCGTGGCCGAGGTCGAGGCCCGGCTGCTCGTGCGCGCCGCCGGTCTCGGGGGGAGCGCCCCGTGACCCGCACCGCCCGCGTCCGCATCGCCTACGTCCTCGCCAGCGTGGTCGGCGCCGGAGCCTTCCTGTACCCGTTCTGGCTGCCGGCGGAGGCCGGGATCGCCACCGCCCACGCCGCGGACGCCCCGTTCGTCGCCGGCCTCGTCGGCGGGCTGGCCGTGGCGGCGGTGATGGTCGAGATCCGCTCGGGCACCATGACCGGCACCGACGTCGCCCTGCTCGGGATGCTCTCGGCCATGGCCGGGCTGCTCCGGCTGCTCGACCTGCCCGGCGGCGGGAGCGGCATCTTCTTCCTCGTGCTGCTCGGCGCGGCCGCGTTCGGACCGCGGTTCGGGTTCCTCCTGGGGCTGTTCGGAATGGCCCTGAGCGCCATCATCACCGGGGGCATCGGGCCCTGGCTGCCGTTCCAGATGCTCGTCCTGGCCTGGCTGGCGGCCGCCACCGGCGCCGTCGGGCGCCTCACCCGCCGGCTCCCGGCCCGGCTCGAGATCGCCGTCCTCGCCGCAGTGGCGTGGGTCGCCGGCTTCGCCTACGGGGCGATCATCAACGTCTGGTCCTGGCCGCTGCTGCCCGGTGACGGCCCTCTGCAGTGGCGCCCCGGCCTCGGCCTGTTCGCCACCCTGGAGCACTACTGGTCGTTCTACGTGGCCACGTCGCTGGCCTGGGACGCGGCGGGGGCGACGGCAAACGTGGTGGCCGTCGCCGTGCTCGGGCGGCCCGTGCTGCGCTCGCTGCGCCGCTTCTCCCATCGCCTCGACCCGGTGGTGGTCCTGGAGCCGACCCCGCCTCCGACCGACGCGGTCAGCGGCGCACCCGGGGCCACGTCCGCAACCACCGCAGCCAGGTGACGAGGTCGCCCGCGGGCGGCGTTCCGCGTTCGGTGCCGTAGGCCGTCTCCAGTCGGAAGCGGAGCCACGGCTCGGCGCTCCGCAGCGCGCCCGGCCCCCGCCACCAGCGCGACGGCAGGTGGCGCCGCGCCGCGCGCGCCGCCGACGGCCAGAGATCGGGGCGGACGGCGACGGCGATGGCCGCCTGGCGTCGGGCCGGATCGCTCGAGCTCACGCCGCCACCCTAGGACGACGGTCGACGGGGTCCGGCTCCGCGCCGGCTGGCGCCCTGCGGTCGACCGGCCGGAGTGGAAGGGGGCCACCGCCTGCATAACCTCACCTCCGCGACCCGGTGACCGACCGGACGCCGGTGACGACAGGAGTGCAAGCCCCATGGGTGCCAAAGACGGCGATGACCTGATCGGCAAGCTCGAGGAGAAGGTCGGCTGGCTCACGGCTGACCGCGAGGCCGAGGCCAAGGGGAAGCTCCGGCGCCTCGGCGGCGATGACGCTGACGACGCGGACGACGCGGAGGAGTCGGAACCTGAGGCCGCAGACACGGCGCAGAAGGACCTTCGGGGCACCTACGGCGAGTACGACCCCGCCGTCGATGACGAGCCGGTCGCCAAGGACGTCCGTCCCAGCGACTGACAGCTCCACCACCGGTCCCCCACCTGAGACCCGAACCCACTCGAACTGGTCACCGATCCGGGGGTTGGGGGCCCCACATCCGCTACCAGTTCACCAGGTCGCCCCGAACCCACCCGAACTGGTAGGCGATCCGGGGGCTGGGGGCCCCACATCCGCTGCCAGTTCGGCTGGTCGCCAGTCCCATGGCGGGGAGCGGGGCCGGCTCAGAGACCTGGTCAGAGCCCATCGACGAGGCGCCAGCCGAGGGCGCCGGCGCCCACGAGCGGGCCCCGGTCGCCCAGGCCGCCGAGGCGTATCTCGGTGCTCCGGCTGAAGCTCAGCCGGGCGCAGGCGTCGACCTCGGCGCGAGCAGCGGCGAGGAACACCTCCCCGAAGCCGAGGGCGACCGACCCGGCGACGCAGGCCAGGCGCAGGTCGAGCAGGTTGGCCACCGACGCCACGGCCCGGCCGACCAGCGTGCCGGTGCGCACCCGGACCGGGCGGGGCGCCTCGGCCGCCGGTCGCCCCGTGGCGGCGGCGATGGCGAGCCCCGACACCTCGGCCTCGAGGCACCCGGCCGCGCCGCAGGGGCACGTCCGGCCCCCCGGCTCGACGATCAGGTGCCCGATGTGCCCGGCGTTGCCCTCGGCCCCGTCGAGCAGCCGGCCGTCCAGCACGATCCCGCCTCCGACGCCGGTCGAGACCACCATGGCGATGTAGTCGTCCACGCCGACCGCGGCGCCGACCCAGCCCTCACCGAGGGCCAGGGCCTTGGCGTCGTTGTCGACCGCGGTCGGGAGCCCGACGTGCTCGGCCAGCCGATCGGCGAGCGGGAAGCCCCGCCAGGCGGGGATGTTCAGCGGTGACACCGTCGCCACCCCGTCGGCGACCGCCATGGGCCCCCCGCAGCCCACCCCGACCGCGACCGGTGCCGCCGAGCCCGTGCCGTCGTCGCCGGTGCCGTCGTCGGTCGTGCCCTCGATGCCGACACCGTCGCGGGGACCGTCGACCACGTCGGCGACCAGGGCGACGAGGGTCTCGAACAGCGCCTCGGGGTCCGAGCCCGACGGGGTGGCGGCCCGTCGACGACGGGTGAGTGCCCCCTGACGGTCGACCAGGCCGGCGGCCAGCTTCGTGCCGCCGATGTCGATGGCCAGGACCGTCGGGGGCGCCATGGCGCAAAGGTAGACAACATGCGGGTCCACGAGCCGAGAGCGCAGCGGACGTCGGTGGTCGGGCCGCTGCCGGGCCCAGCTCGGCACCCTCTACCCTGACCTCTGACCTGAGGAGTCCCCGTGGCCGACGCGACGCCGATCGATCCCCCCCGCCGTGCCCGTGACGGGTTGACCCCCGACCAGGTCACGACGCGGTATCGCGCCGTGGTCGACAACGTGAACCAGGTGATCCAGGGCAAGACCGAGGTCGTCCAGCTGGTCCTCCTGGGGCTGCTCGCCGGGGGGCACGTCCTGGTCGAGGACGTCCCCGGGGTCGGCAAGACCAGCCTGGCCAAGGCCCTGGCGGCCTCGATCGACGGCAGCTTCGGACGCATCCAGTTCACCCCCGACCTGCTGCCGTCCGACGTGGTCGGCGTCAGCGTCTATGACCGCCGCTCGTCGAGCTTCGACTTCCGCCCGGGGCCGGTGTTCGCCAACGTGGTGCTCGCCGATGAGATCAACCGGGCCTCGCCCAAGACCCAGTCGGCGCTGCTCGAGGCCATGGCCGAGGGCCAGGTCACCGTGAGCGGCACCACCTACGGCCTCGAGCTTCCGTTCCTCGTGCTCGCCACCCAGAACCCGGCCGAGCACGAGGGCGCCTACCCGCTGCCCGACAGCCAGCTCGACCGGTTCCTGCTCCGGGTGTCGATGGGCTACCCGGCCGAGGGAGCCGAGCTCGCCATCCTCGAGAGCGACGGGGCGATCGACGTGCTCCCCAAGCTGCGGTCCGTCGTCACCGCCACCGACATCGTGGCCATGACCGAGGCGGCCCGCGCCGTCCACGTGGCGCCCGGGCTGCGCCACTACCTCGTCGACCTGGCCGCCGCGAGCCGCTCGCACCCCCACCTCGCGCTGGGCATGTCACCCCGGGCGACCCTCAGCCTCCAGCGGGCCGCGCAGGCCCGGGCCGTGGCCACCGGCCGCGAGTTCGTGGTCCCCGACGACATCAAGGCCCTGGCCGTCCCGGCGCTCGCCCACCGCCTCCAGCTGGCACCGGAGGCGGCGCTCACCGGCACCTCCCGGTCACTGGTGGTCGCCGAGCTGCTCGACCGGGTGCCGGTGCCGAGCTCGGCCCAGGCCCGGCGCTGAGTCGGCCTCGCCGATGGTCACCCGCGCCGGGACGCTCCTGCTCGTCGCCTCCGGCCTCCTGGCCCTGGGGGGCCGCACCCTCGGGCTGGTGGAGCTGTACGTGCTGGCCACGGCGGGCGCCCTGGCGGTGGTGATCGCCGTGGTGCGCCTGGCTGTCCTGCGGCCCCAGATCACGGTGCGTCGTACGGTGCGCCCGGCGCGCGTCCACGTCGGCGCCCCCGCCCGTGTGGAGCTCGAGCTGGTCGCCACCGGCCGCCGGTCGACACCCGTGCTGACCCTGGTCGACCCTGTCGGCGACCGCCCCGGGGCCCGCCTCCACCTGGCCTCCCTCGCGCCCGGGCGGGCGGCCCGGGCCGCCTATCGGCTGCCGACCCGGCACCGGGGCGAGATCCCTGTCGGGCCCCTGGCCGCCGAGGTCACCGATCCCTTCGGCCTCGCTCGGCGGTCGCACGTCGTGGCCGAGCGGGTGCCGCTGATCGTCCTGCCCCACGTGGATCCCATCGCCCCCTTGCACCAGCCGGCGGGTTCCGAGCCCCTCTCCGGTCAGGAGGGGCGCCCCGGGATGGGGCGATCGGGCGACGAGTTCCACGCCCTGCGCCCCTACGTCGTCGGTGACGACCTCCGCCGGGTCCACTGGCCCATGAGCGCCCGTACCGACGACGACCTCGTCGTCCGCCAGGACGACGAGCCCCGGCAGGGTCGGTTGACCGTCGTGCTCGACGTGAACAAGCAGCGCTCGGGCGCCGAGGGCTTCGAGCGCATGGTCTCGGCCGCCGCGAGCATTGCGTCGGCCCACTGGCGGCGGGGGGACATCGTGCGCCTGCTCTGCAGCGACGGGCGCGACACGGGCTGGGTCACCGGCCAGGTGGCCTTCGAGAACCTGCTGGAGGTGCTCGCCGTCGCCCACCGGGTGCCGACCGGGAACGTCGGCCGGGTGTTGGGCCGCACCGA
Source organism: Iamia sp. (assembly GCF_035575815.1). Lineage (NCBI taxonomy): Bacteria > Bacillati > Actinomycetota > Acidimicrobiia > Acidimicrobiales > Iamiaceae > Iamia > Iamia sp. Next base: position 9,570 of record NZ_DATLXO010000121.1, on the reverse strand, counting down.
CGCCGGCACCGACACCGTGGTCACCGTCGTGGGCGACCTCCTCGATGCCGAGGTCGCCGTCCTCCCCGGCCGGCGCGCAGCGCGGACGGGACGCCGCGCCGGCCTCACCGTGGTGCGCTTCGTCGACACCCGCACGCCTCGCGCGACGGTGGCCCGGGTCGTCGAGGGCGTCCGGGTGATCGACGTCCCGCCGACCCGCGCCTTCGCCACCACCTGGTCCGATGCGGTGGCTCCGGCCCGCCGACCCCGCACCCGGAGCCGGGCATGACCGTCCCCGTCGCGCCGTCGTCGGCGTCTGTCGGCACCGTCGCCGACGAGTCGTCGCCGACCCACCGGCCCGCCCCCAGCGTGGTCACCGAGGTGGTGCTCGCGGCCGTGTCGCTCGCCGCCGTCATCGGGTTCACCCGACTCTTCCGCGACCCCGAGGCGGTGCTGCCCCTGCTGGTCGCCGTGCTCGTCGCCCACGTCGCGACGGCCGCCACCCGCCGGGCCGGTCTCGGCCTCGTCGGCACCGTCACCGTCCTGCTCGGGGCCATGTTCCTGCAGGCCTCGGTGGTGCTCTACCCCCACACCTCGTTCCTGGGCGTGCCGACGGGGGCCACCCTCACCGGTGTGGTCGACGACCTGGACCGCGCCGCGATGCTCTTCGGAGAGGTCGTCGCGCCTGCGCCGCGGTCCCGGGGCTTCCTGCTCGCCTCCACCCTCGCCGTCTGGGTGGCGGTGAGCCTCGCCGACTGGGCCGCGTTCCGGCTGCGGACCACCGCCGAGGCCGTGCTGCCCGCCGTGGCCCTGTTCGTCTTCACCTCGATCCTCGGCGAGGGCGGCGGCGGCGTGGTCCTCGCATCCTGCCTGGCCGCCGCCGTCGGGGGCTTCGCCCTGGCCCAGCGGGTCCGCCGCTCTGCCCTCGACGACGCATGGGTGGCGGGACGGGGCCGGGTGGGCAGCGCCTCGCTGGCTCGCGTCGGGGCGGTCGTGGTGATCCTCGGCGCCGTCACCGCGGGCGTCGTGGCCCCCCGCATGCCCGGGGCCTCCAGCGAGGCCCTGATCGACTGGCGCGGGGGCGACGGGCCCGACAGCCGCCTCACCGTCAGCCCCCTGGTCGACATCCGCTCGCGCCTGGTGCAGCAGTCGAACGCCACCGTCTTCACCGTCCAGGCCGACCGCCCGGCGTACTGGCGACTGACCTCCCTCGACACCTTCGACGGCCAGGTGTGGTCGTCGAGCGAGTCGTTCTCCAGGGCCGACGGCCGGCTGCCGGGCACACCGCCCGACGCCGCCACCACGCCTCTCGAGCAGACCTACACCATCGGCGGCCTCGGCACGATCTGGGCCCCCGCCGCCCTCACCCCCGTCCAGCTCGACCGCTCGTCGACCGACCTGCGCTGGAACGGAGACCTGGCCACCCTCATCGTCCCCGCCGCCGAGGACGCCATCGATGCCGCCCAGTACACGGTGACCTCCGAGGTCCCTGCGTTCACCCCCGATGACCTCGACGCCCGGCTGCCCGCGCCCCTGCCGTCGGACCTGCAGGGCGCGACGCTGCTGCCCGCCGACGTGACCCCGGTGGTCGCGGATCAGGCCCGGGCCATCGTCGGTGGCGGACGACGGGCGCCCTACGACAGCGCCCTCGCCCTCCAGGAGTGGTTCCGCACCAACTTCACGTACGACCTCGACGGGGTGGGCGCCGGCCACGGATCCAATGCCATCGAGACCTTCCTCGGGGCCCGCCGGGGCTACTGCGAGCAGTTCGCGGGCACGTTCGCGGCCATGGCCCGCAGTCTCGGCCTGCCGGCCCGGGTGGCGGTCGGCTTCACGCCCGGCGAGCTCGACGAGGACGGCGTCACCTACACGGTGCGGGGCCGCAACGCCCACGCCTGGCCCGAGGTGTACATCCCCGAGGCCGGGTGGGTGCCCTTCGAGCCCACCCCGGGGCGGGGCCAGCCCGGCACCGAGGCCTACACCGGGGTCGCCCCCGCCCAGGTCGAGGCGGACGAGACCACTGCCACCACGGCTCCGACGACGGTGCCCAGCACCACGGGCCCCGCCGGGAGCGGCTCGATCCCCGACGGTGAGCGCGACCTGCTGGCCGGTGGGGGCACCACGACCCCCGGGACCGGCGACGGCGGAGGCGCGACGGGACCGGTCCGGTACCTCCTCGTGATCGTCCTGGCCGGGGTCGCCCTGCTGGTGGTCGACGTGGTCGTCCTGGCCGCCGGGCGCGCCCTGCGGCACCGGCGCCGGCACCGCTTCACGTCGGTGGCCGGGCGGGTCCGCGCCGCCTGGGCCGATGCGGTCGAGGCCATCGCCGGCGGCGGCGTTCGACCCTCACCAGCGGAGACCGACCAGGAGTTCGCGCGCCGTGCGGGCCCCACCCTCGGCGCCGAGGGCCCGGCACTGGTAACCCTGGCCGGCCTCGTCACCCGTACCACCTGGGCCCCGGCCGACGCCGAGCCCGATGCCGGTGTCGCCACCGAAGCTGACCGGCTGGCCCGCGGTGTGGCCGACCACGCCCGGAGCCGCCTCAGCCGGGGTCAGCGGTTGCGCCTCCTCATCGACCCCCGGTGGCAGCTGCCGCTCGGCTCGCGCTGATGCGGCAAACTTCCTCGCAACACTTTCGTTGCGGGGTACGCTGAGGCATGCCTTCCACGAAGCCTGCGAAGACGGTCGGGCCGCGCCGCCGCGAGACGAGGTCCTCCAGCGCGCCGCCGACACCGGGGACAGCGACCGCAGCATCCACCTGGCGTGCGCAGGATCGGGCCGCGTTCGTCGTGGAAGTGCTGGGCGGCGCGAGGCCTGCCGCACGAATCCTGGGGACAGCGCCCTCTCAGCCCAGCCGCTGGGCCGCGGGAAAGGCGATCCCCGACCCGGCCCACGCTCGGGTCCTCCTGGACGTGGATCACGTGTTGGCGCTCGCCCTGCAGGTGTGGACCCCTGAGGTGGCGACGGACTGGTTGACGACTGCCAACGCCCACCTCGACGGAGCACGGCCGATCGACGTCCTTCGAGCGCGAGGGTCCTCGGAGGTCGCGCTTGCGCTGCGGGCCGAGGCCGCCGGCGCTTACGCCTGACCTTTCGTCGTGTTGCTCTACCGAGTCTTCCCCCACGTTCCGTCCGCGGGGGTTGATCAGCCGGGCCACCCCACCTACGTCCACCACGATCAGGGTTCCGGCCGCTGGGACAACCCGGACCTGTACCGAGCGCTCTACGTGGCCACCACGGCCGAGGGTGCGATCGGTGAGGCGTTCGCTCACCTGAGCCGTTGGAGGTCATCGATGCTCGACTTTCCGTCCGTGGCCGGCTCGCGACGGGATCTGGTCACCTACGAGCTGGACGAGGAGTCGGAGCCGATCCTCGACCTGGACGACCCCAAGTCACTGCTCGACAGAGCCATACGACCATCAGAGGTGGTGTTCAGGAACCGTCCCCACACCCAGCAGATCGCTCGCGATGTGTTCGGCGAGGGCAAGTGGTCGGGCTTGGGGTGGTGGTCGATGCACCGACCGCAGTGGGCCCTACGGGTTCTCTTCGGAGCGGGCGCGGTACAGATGGCGGAAGTCGAGTCGCTGAGCGGTCATGCCGCCCTGGTCGCGGCCGGAAGTCGATTGGCCAAGGTCATGGACCCTGACCTCCTTGGGTGAAAGGGCGGCCTGACCAGAGGACGGCTCGCAGCGCTACTCCTCGTCGCGCTTGAGGCGCTCGCGGGCCCGGTCGGTGGCGCCCCGGAGTGAGTCCCCGAAGCCACGCTCGCGCATGGAGGCGGTGAGCTGGGCCACGCCGGCCCGGCCGAGCTTGCGCAGGCTCCGCTCGAACCAGAGGGCGGCCCCCAGCATGACGACGAAGCCGAGGAAGGCCACGACGAAGCTGTGCTCGAAGGCCAAGGCCGCGACCAGCACGACCACACCCAGGATGAAGGTCACGGTGGCGAACTTCATGAGCCGGAGGTGGTGGGCGTACACGCTGTGCCGCCCGATCTCACCTGCGAGATCAGGATCCTGATCGTAGAACTGTTGCTCGATCTGCTGGAGGATCCGCTGTTCGTCTTCCGAGAGCGGCATGTCTATCCCTTCACCATCCTCGCAGGGGGCGGGCGGGAGCCCTTTGGGTGCGGACGAGTCTCGCACAGCCTCCGGCTCGCGACAACGCGCTGCGAACCGGATTCACGAGCTTCCCGGCGTACCCGACCGGGACGACGCTGTCCGCCCGGATCACCGGCAAACAGGAGCGACGAGAGCCGGGGCCATCAGGGTCTCGGGGTGGCCACGCGCGCGTCCTCGTCGATGAGCCACACCTCGATGCCGACGGCCCCGAGGGTCGGGGCCACGTCGAGCGCCAGCGCGCCGTAGTCGGCGAGGGCGGGCAGCGCAACGGCCACCCGCGCCTCATCGTGGCCCGATCGGGTCGCCAGCGCCCCGAGGACCGCATCGGCGAACCACCGGCGCGCGGCAGCGTCGACCGCGCCTGTCTGACTGCGGGCGGGATCGCTCGGCGCCCCCTCGATGGCAACGAGGAGCACCGCGCCGGCGTTGGTCGCCGCGAGGTCCCACGGCGCCGGGCTGTCCGCGAGGGTGGGATCGGCCACTGTCCACCCGTCGCGGTCCAGGGCGCGAACCAGGAGCCGTTGCACGCCCGCCGCCGACCACCAACCGTCGGTGACCGCTGACTGACCGGGTCCGCCGCCCTTGACCGGCGCCGCCTCATGTTGCACCGCAGGGGGCTCGGTGGGGAGCGGAGCGTCCGGCGGCGACGGTGCCTCGGTCGGGGACGGGGCCGTCACCACGGGAGTCACCGTCGGGCCGGCCGGTGTCACCGGCACCGTCGGGTGCGTCACCGGCTCCACCCGGACCGGGCCCGCCTCCGGGCGCACCCGCAAGCGGGGCGGCGAGGCGGCGAGACCGCCACGGTGAGCGAGGCGGAAGCGACCCGGTCCGACGCGGGCGAGGGGTCGGCGGGAGCCGAGGTCCGCGCTGCCCTCCTCGGCCCGCAGGTGGAGGCCCACGGTGCTGCGCAGGGTGTGGGCGGCGACGGTGGAGCCGCCGCGGCGCGCCTCGCGCACCAGGTCGGAACGGGTGAAGGTGGTGAGCCCCCGGGCTACGAGCCGCTCGGCGGCGCGGATGACATCGCCGCGGGCGGCGCCGATCCGCTCCTGGCGCTCACCCTCCACCTCCTCACCCTACCCAGGGTCGGTGGGGCCGGCGTCGGGCGCCACCGCGTCGGGCCCCCACTGCTGGTCGCCTCGACGCCGCACCCTGATGCCGCCCGCCCCGGCGAGGGTGGCGGGAACGACGGCGTCGGCCCCGTAGCGCTCCCGCACCCGGTCGATGGCCTCGGTCGCCGCGCTCCACCCCGGTCCCGGCTCCCCGCCGGGCGCACCGTCCGCCGCGTCGAGGAGGCTCAGCTGGCGACCCCCGGCGCCCGGCTGTCCCAGCCCGCTGACCCCGACGCCCAGCAGCCGCACCCCGGGGCTCACGTCGACGAGGGCCAGGAGGTCCTTGGCCGCCCGGGCCACCGAGGGGCCCGTCGCCACCGGCTCGGGCGGCGTCACGCTGCGGGTGATCGTGCGGAAGTCGCCGAAGCGCACCTTGATGGTCACCGTGCGCCCGGTGACCCCGTGGGCCCGCAGCCGGGCGGCGACGGCGTCGCCCATGCGCACCGCCTCGCGCCGCAGCTCGTCGGGGTCGAAGCGGTCCGCGGCGTAGGTCTCCTCGTGGCTCACCGACTTCGGGGCCAGATCCGGCTCGACGCACCGAGGGTCGACGCCGTGGGCGAGGTCGTGGAGGTGGCCGCCATGGGCGCGCCCGACGGCGGCCTCCAGGCTGGCCCGGGGCAGCTCAGCCAGGTCACCCACCGTGTGCACCCCGAGGCGCTCCAGCCGGGCGAGGGTGGCGGGCCCCACGCCCCAGAGGGCCTTCACCGCCAGGGGGTGGAGGAACGCCAGCTCGTCGCCCGGCACCACCACCGCGACGCCCGACCCGGCGACGGCGCCGTGACGGGCCGGGCGAGGCTTGGCTGCGCTGGTCGCCAGCTTGGCCAGGAACTTCACCGCCGCCACCCCCACCGAGCAGGTGAGGCCCTCCTGCTCGGTCACCCGCTCGCGCAGCGTGCGGGCGATGGTCGGGCCGTCGCCGTGGAGGCGTCGGGCCCCGGTCACGTCGAGGAAGGCCTCGTCGAGCGAGAGCGGCTCGACGAGGGGCGTGATCGAGCCGAAGATCTCCATCACCCGGGCGCTGACCGCCGCGTAGTGGGCGTGGTCGCCGGGGAGGAACACAGCCTGGGGGCAGAGCCGCACGGCCCGGGCCGACGGCATGGCCGAGAACACGCCGTAGGACCGGGCCTCGTAGGACGCCGCGGCCACGACCCCGCGCCGGCCCGAGCCGCCGACGACCACCGGCCGGCCTCGCAGCTCCGGGCGGCGGAGCAGCTCGACGGACACGAAGAAGGCGTCCATGTCGACGTGGAGGATGGTGCGGGGCGAGGAGGTCACAGCGGCCTTCCCACGCTACGGGGCGGGGTCCGGAAGGCGGGTGACGGCGACATCGCGGCGGTGCGTGGGCGTGGTGGTCACCGCGCTGCAGGCCCGGTCGCCGTCCATGGAACGTCCGCCCGGCCTCTCTCAGTCGCCGAACGGGGGGTCGAAGCCGAGCCCGGCGTCGAGTCCGTCCCACCAGCGCCGCTCGGGGCCGAACGGGTCGTCGACCACCCGGACACCGTCGGCCGCGAGCCACATCGTGGCCCGTCGCCCGGGCTCATAGGTCGGCCACGCCGCCATGTCCGTCGGCGACGGGTCCGGGGCGTCGGCCGCGAAGGCGGTCCACACGTCACCCATCCGGCGGGCCAGGGTGCGGCGGGCCTCGGTGATCTCGCCGACCAGCATCTCGGTCCCCGGCGAGCCGAGGTTGTCCCAGCTGAAGGGCAGGTCCATGGCGTGGCAGGCGCCGAGGGCTCCGCCGAAGGCGTCGCTGCGCTCGGCGAAGAGGTACATCCGCACCTCGGCGCCACGTGCGGAGGTGGCCTCGGCCAGCCGGATGGCCGGTATCCGGAACACCAGGTCGGTCAGCAGGGCGAGCCAGCGATCGGGCGGGGAGAGCCCGGCGGTGCGCTCCTCGTAGGCGGCCAGGAGACTCCCTGACGGTCGTCCCATCTGCGCCTCGTACCGCTGGGCCCGGTGGACCAGGACCGGGTCGTCGACGTCGGCCAGTGACGGGGTGATGAGCGGGAAGAGCTTCATCTCCTCCAGCGTCGTGCCCACCAGGAGGGCCACGCCGTCGGCCCCGCCCTCGCGCACCGCCTCGATCGGGAGCAGGGGCACCGCGTCGGAGCCGAGCACCGGCTGCCACGGCAACCCGAGGCCGGCGTCCTCGGCCCGACTGAGGGTGGCCTGGGCCGCCAGAACCTCGTCGACCGCCACCGCCCGCAGCGCACCGAGATCGGTGGGGTCGACCCCCAGGGCCGTGCCGAACCGGTCCGCCACCCGCTCGGCCATGGCCGGGGAGACGATGTTGTGGGTCGACCCGCTCTGCAGGATCGCCCGGTGGAAGAGGCCCTGTGCGCCGGGGGCGGCGAGCAGGGTGCCGATGCTCATCGCCCCGGCCGACTCCCCGAACACGGTGACTCGGTCCGGATCCCCGCCGAAGGCGGCCACGTTGTCGCGCACCCACTCGAGCGACGCGACCTGGTCGAGCAGGCCGAAGCAGCCCGACCCCGGCGCGCCCGGCACCACCAGGAAGCCGAGGGCGCCGAGGCGGTACCCCACGGTGACGACCACCACGCCCCGGCGGGCCAGGTTCGTGCCGTCGTACCAGCCCATCGACGCGGTGCCGGTCTCGAACCCGCCGCCGTGGAACCACACCATCACCGGGGCCGAGGCGTCGACGGTGGTAGTGAACACGTTGAGGCGCAGGCAGTCCTCGTCGAACACGAGGCCGTCGGCCCCGAGGGCGGTCTCCAGGATCGACGGGTTCTGGGGCGCGGCCACCGCCGAGGAGGTGCAGTCGAGGACCCGTGACCACGGCTCCGGCGGCTGAGGCGGGGCCAGCCGTCGGGACCCGGTGGTCGGCGCGCCGTAGGGGATGCCCCGGAACACCGCGGTGCCGTCGGCGGAGCGTCCCCCGACCGGTCCGTGCCGGGTCGTGACGGTGAGGTCCACGTCGGCGGCCCGCCCCGGATCGGTCGTCGACATCAGCTGTCCCCTACCTGCGGTGTGGTCGGGCGCCAGCGTACGGCGCGCGCCATCGGCGCCCGATCCATCGCCCGGGCCGGGATCGTGGCTGCGGGGCTAGCCCCGGGCCGGGGGTGCATCGGCGGTGGCCGCACCTCGGGAGCGACGCAGGAGGCGGTCCCGGATGCCCCACCAGGTGACGAGGCGGACGGCCTCGCCGACGATGCGGAGCGACATCTTGGAGGTGCCCCGGACCCGGTCTCGGAAGGTGATGGGCACCTCCACCACGACGCGTCCCCGGCGGATCAGCGAGTACGCCATCTCGATCTGGAAGCCGTACCCGTAGGTGGTGATGGACCCGAGGTCGAGCGCTCGCAGGGCCTCAGCCGTGTAGGCCCGGTAGCCGGCGGTGGCGTCGTGCAGCGGGATGCCGAGGGCGAACGCGGCGTAGGCGTTCCCGACCTTCGACAGGGCGAGGCGGTGGCGGGGCCAGCCCGGGACGCGGCCCCCGGGCGCGTAGCGACTGCCGATGGCCAGGTCGGCCCCGTCGTCGACCGCGGCCAGCAGCTCGGGCAGGGCGGCGGGGTCATGGGAGAGGTCGGCATCCATCTCGACGAAGACGTCGAAGTCCCGCTCGAGGCCCCAGGCGAAGCCGGCGCGATAAGCGGGTCCCAAGCCGCCCTTCTGAGGACGGCGCAACACGTCGACGTGCCCGAGCTCCTCGCCCGCGACGGCGGCCAGGTCCGCGGTGCCGTCGGGGCTGTTGTCGTCGACGACGAGGATGTGGGCCTCGGGCACCGACGCACGGACGCGGCCGATCACATCGGCGATGTTCTCCGCTTCGTCGTAGGTCGGGATGACCACCAGGACCGGCACGGCCGAAACTCTAGGAGGACGGTGATGCCCCCCCGCCCATGCCGTCCGCCGGCGCCACCCCGGGTGGGGTGCAACGGCTCCGCGCCGCTACCGTCGGCGAACGATGAGCCCCGATCGCCCCGACCGCCCCGATCGACCCAATCGACTTGATCGACCCGCCGCGCCGGCGTCACCCGCCCGGGACCCCGAGCCCCTGCCGTCCGCCGCCCCCTCCACCGGGGCCCGCCTGCTGGCGGTGGTCGCCATCGTCGTGGCCGGGATCTGCGGCGGACTGATCGGCTTCGGCATCGTCGATCTGCAGGTCTCCGGCGAGGAGGGTGCCGAGCCCTCCGGTGGCGGCGCCGGCGCGGCGGTCGGGGCTCTTGTCGGAGCCGTGATCGCGGCAACCGGCGTGGCCGTCGTCGCCGTGCTGGTCCTGCGGGCCATGACCGAGTGGCGCACCATCGAGGAGCGCCGCCAGGCCGCCGGCCGCCCACCGGCACCGCCGGGGCGCCGGCCCCGACGCCGGACCTGAGCCCGACCGTGCCCGCGCCGCCCGC